>JALRCB010000003.1 GCA_023257525.1 Candidatus Nanopelagicales bacterium | reverse complement strand
AATGCAATCCGTAACGAACGTTATTATTCGCAATATTTCTCCAGATGACTGATTGTGTTACAAATTCGAAATAAATTCCGTCTCGGTGACCGTCAATTCGATTAGCAATAATTAAAATATCTTTTGATTTCCAACAATGAATTCCGTTACCTAATTTTTGCTCTTCTTTTCCGTATGCCTTTAGCGTATTAGTAGGCAATGCATATGCCCAGCAAAGTGGTTTACCAATTAATGCGGCTGCTTCAGTAAATGGGGTGATCATTACTAATGATATGGTGGAGCAGGGAATTAAAGCGGCCATCTTCGGTAAGGCCTATCCAGCGAAGTTTCGCACCTGTCTTTTCGCAAAGTTCTTGCCATGGCACCAAGTTCGCGTGATGTTCCATCTCAGAAACAAGAATTTCATCACCTTCGGCTAGAACAAACCGTTCGGCACCTTTAGGCAAGCTAGCGCCACGTTGAGACTTAAGAGTTGCATTCAAAAATGAATATGAAACTAGATTTATCGCCTCAGTTGCATTCTTGGTAAACACCAAGTCATCAGCCTGCGCTCCAATAAAACTTGCAATGTTGGCTCTGGCATGTTCAAACGCGTCTGTTGCTTCTTCTGCCAGAAGATGGGCGCCACGATGAACTGCTGCGTTATGGGTTTCGTAGAAGTTGCGTTCCGCATCGAGTACCTGGAACGGCTTTTGGGAAGTCGCTCCACTATCTAGGTACACCAAGCGATGATCATTGCGAACTGTCCGTTTGAAAATCGGAAAGTCCGCCTTGATCGCAGCAACGTCTAGTTTGGACATAAGTTAGGCAGTTACGTATTGGGCGTAGCCGTTAGCTTCGATGTCGTCAGCAAGTTCTGGGCCACCTTCACGAACAATGCGACCATCGTAGAAAACGTGAACGAAGTCAGGCTTTACATACTTCAGGATGCGAGTGAAGTGAGTGATCAGAAGCACACCAGTCTCACCCTTGGCGCAAACTCGATTGATTCCTTCGGAAACAACGCGCAGAGCGTCAACGTCAAGACCAGAGTCGGTTTCATCCAGAACAGCAATCTTTGGATTGATAAGTTCCATCTGAAGAATCTCGGTGCGCTTGCGTTCGCCACCAGAGAAGCCTTCGTTGACATTACGTTCCGCGAACTGAGGATCAATCTGTAACCCAGCCATTGATTCTTTTAGTTCCTTGATCCAGTGACGAAGGTTTGGTGCTTCGCCACGAATCGCAGTGATTGAAGTACGTAGGAAGTTTGAAATTGAGACCCCTGGCACTTCAACTGGGTACTGCATAGCAAGGAACAGACCGGCGCGAGCGCGCTCGTCCACACTCATCTCAAGTACGTCTTGGCCATCAAGCGATACCTGACCGCCAGTAATGGTGTACTTCGGGTGTCCAGCAATGGCGTAAGCAAGAGTGGACTTACCCGATCCGTTTGGACCCATAAGTGCATGAATTTCGCCAGCCTTAACGGTCAGGTCAACGCCGCGCAAAATTTCCTTGGGACCATCTTCGGTAGTTACCTCAACGGTTAAACCCTTAATTACTAGAACTGACATGACTAACTCCTCGCGCTTTCAGATAATGAAACAAAAATCATTGGATCGGATTGGTTTTCTTCTAGCTTTATTGCAAATGTCCTTAATGCTGATGTTGCAGGTGGTCCAGATGGCATTCCAGTACGCAGATCGAAAGAAGATCCATGAAGCCAGCATTCAATTGCGCAGCCTTCGATGTCCCCTTCGCTTAGCGAAACTTCGGAGTGCGTGCAGATATCGCTTACTGCAAAGATTTCATCAGCAACCTTCGCCAACAAAACATCTTCACCATCTACAACCACGCGCAACGGCTTGGAATCTTCCAAAGCCGATTTACGCACTGTTTCGAACATTGTGGTCATTAGATACGTCCACCTAAACGAGCCTCGATACTGTCTCGCACACGATCATTGATTTCTGGTACTGCTATTTGTCCCAAAAGATCTTCAAAGAATCCGCGCAGAACTAACTTGCGAGCTTCTTCTTCATTGATGCCACGTGACTGTAAATAGAACAACTGCTCATCATCAAAGCGACCGGTGGTGCTGGCATGTCCAGCTCCAACGATTTCGCCAGTTTCAATTTCTAAGTTAGGAACTGAATCAGCTCGACCGCCACCACTAAGTACTAAGTTGCGGTTAATTTCATAAGTATCAGTACCAATTGCGTTGGCACGGATCAATACGTCGCCAACCCAAACAGTATGAGCATCTTCGCCATCTAGAGCACCCTTGTAAACCACATTGCTTCGGCAGTTCGCTTCGCTGTGATCAACAAATAGTCGATGTTCAGTGTGCTGTCCTGCGCCTGCGAAATAGAGACCGATCAACTCAGCTTGTCCGCCTGGTGCTGCGTAGTGAACGCTTGGCAGGATGCGAACAACATCTCCACCAAGGGTTACCGATACGTGCTTTACCGATGCATCTTTTCCAAGTGTGATGCGATGCTGAGCAAGATGTAACGCTGAAGCATCCCAATCTTGAAGTGAAACTACAGTTACCGCTCCGCCATCAGCCACATTGATGTCAATGTTTCCGGCGTAAGTTGCAGCGCCTATGTGGTCAACGATTACCACCGCACTGGCAAACTTCTCGACATTAATGTCTAGTTGGCCAAATGCCACAGCACCAGACCCAACAATTGAAACAATTACAGATTCTGAAAGATTCTGATTCGCTTCGATCGTTAGCGTCGAAACCGTTTCCAACTGTGACCAAGCTCCGGCTGCAATCTTGTCAGTGAAGCCAATTCGATCTGTTGACTTTGCTCCAGCGATCTCGAATCTTGAGCCAGCAACTTTGTTTACAGCAATTGCCATACTTCCGGTTGCAACTACGTTTCCTTGATGCAAGTTATGAAGTCTAGGCATCGGAGTAAACCGAAACTCTTCATCACGACTTGTTGGTGTTGGGAAATCCGATGGATCCAAAGATCGGACTACTGGAGTGTGATCCTTTGGTGGAACTATCGCAACTTCGCGCTCTTTAACTTCTGTCATAACTAACCGACAGCACCTTCCATTTGAAGTTCAATTAGACGGTTTAGCTCAAGTGCATATTCCATCGGCAATTCGCGGGCAATTGGTTCAACGAAGCCACGAACAATCATCGCCATTGCTTCGTCTTCTTCAAGACCACGAGACATTAAGTAGAACAACTGATCCTCGGACACTTTAGATACCGAAGCTTCGTGACCTAACGAAACGTCATCATCACGAACATCTACATACGGATATGTGTCGGAACGTGAAATGTCATCCACTAGCAAAGCATCACACTTAACGGTGCTCTTGCTGCCATGGCAACCTTCGAGGACCTGGACTAAACCACGGTATGAAGTTCTGCCACCGCCACGGGCTACAGACTTGCTGATGATTGATGAGGAGGTAAATGGCGCAGCGTGAACCATCTTGGCTCCAGCATCTTGATGCTGACCCTCACCGGCAAATGCGATAGAAAGTGTTTCGCCCTTTGCATGTGGACCTTGTAGCCAGATAGCTGGGTACTTCATGGTTACCTTTGAGCCAATGTTTCCGTCGACCCATTCCATGGTCGCACCTTCATGGGCAACGGCGCGCTTGGTTACCAAGTTGTAAACGTTGTTAGACCAGTTTTGGATCGTGGTGTAACGGCAGCGAGCACCCTTTTTAACGATGATTTCGACGACTGCAGAGTGCAGTGAATCACTTGAATAGATCGGCGCAGTGCAGCCTTCTACGTAGTGAACATAAGCATCTTCGTCAACGATGATTAGGGTTCGTTCGAACTGACCCATATTTTCAGTGTTGATTCGGAAGTAAGCCTGCAATGGAATGTCCACATGCACACCCTTTGGGATGTAAATGAACGACCCACCTGACCATACAGAAGTGTTTAGTGCAGCAAACTTGTTATCTCCAACTGGAATAACAGTTCCAAAGTACTCTTTGAAAAGTTCTTCGTGCTCGCGCAAACCTGTGTCAGTATCTACGAAAATTACGCCCAGCTCTTCCAGGTCTTCGCGGATCTTGTGATAAACAACTTCTGATTCATACTGCGCAGCAACTCCGGAAACTAGACGCTGCTTTTCTGCCTCAGGAATACCCAGACGATCGTAGGTGTTCTTAATGTCATCCGGAAGGTCATCCCAACTGGTGGCTTGCTTTTCAGTAGAACGCACGAAGTATTTGATGTTGTCGAAATCGATACCCGACAAGTCACTACCCCAGTTAGGCATTGGCTTCTTGCCAAACAGATTCAAACCTTTTAGGCGAAGATCTAGCATCCACTGTGGCTCACTTTTTAAGCCTGAGATGTTGCGAACGACTGATTCGTCAATGCCGCGTCGTGCGTTGATTCCAGCTAGGTCATTATCGTGCCATCCAAACTCGTAATTTCCGAGTGCGTCAAGATGTTCCTGTTGGGTTGTCATGCGTTTTCCCTTCGTGTGTGTGGAACTAATGTCGTGCAAACTGCGTTACCTTTTGCGATTGTTGCCAAACGTGTGACATGCACTCCGGTCAATTCGGAGAATGCCTTGGTTTCTTCTTCGCAAAGTGTTGGGAACTCAACAGCAACGTCGCCCATAGGACAGTTGTGTTGGCAAATCTGTGTGGACCCGTAAAGTCCAGGCGTTTCAGTCGCGGCAAATCCATCTTGGTTTAGCGCATCAATGAGAGCAACAGCCCGCTCTTCGATGGTTGCGAGTTTTGAGATCTCTTTGTGTCGACTAACAAAATCTTTTGCGATTGAACTAGCAAACTCAGTAACGGCCCCAGAGCCCGCTGTTGAATTCAAATACTTCACGGCGCTTAGTCCCAAACTTTCTTGGTGTTGGCCAAATCGTGCGCGACCGGCTGCGGTGAGCATAAACACGCGAGATGGTCGGCCTCGTCCACGTTTTGAATCCAGAGCAGCTGGACCGTACGGCGCGCGCTCACTTGATTCAACTAATCCGGTTTCAAGTAATTGATCTAATTGCTTGCGAACCGCAGCTCCTGAAAGCCCCAAGGTCCGCGCTACGTCAGTGGCGGTAGAAGGACCGGCCTGCAAAAGCGTGCGCGCAACCGTGGCGGCAGCAGATCCTTCGAATTTCACAACTTCATTGTTGCGTATATCGCCTAAATCCGCACCTCCGGGGTTCCACTACCTGAAGTACCCAATAAGCACTAGTTAGATAAGGCCTTTAGGCTGTAAGAGTGATTCCCCCAAAACTGCGCACCTGGCAACACCGAACCCTTATCGCCAACCTGATAGCTCAAACCGGCATCGTTCTTACGGGAGCCACGGTGCGCCTTACCGCTTCTGGGCTGGGGTGCCCGACTTGGCCGGAATGCGTTGCTGGTTCGATTGCCCCGACTTCAGAGCAAACCGAGGCTTTCCATAAATACATTGAGTTTGGCAATCGCCTGCTTACCTTTGTTTTGTTGATCGTCGCCATCGCATCCTTGTTTGCTGTCTTTAAACACAATCAGGAACGTCGACTAGCGGGCCTAGCTAAGCGCAGATCGCTAACAGTTTTGGCACTTGGAATTCTGTTCGGAATTTTTGCGCAGGCAATTTTGGGCGGAATTACAGTTCTTACTGGATTGCATCCTTTGATTGTCGCTGCACACTTCATGGTTTCAATTGGGCTAATTACAGTTGCAGTGATTTTGTTAGTTAAAGCGCAAGAAGCGGATGACCGTCCAGTTGCACTTCAAGTTGCCAAACCGATTGATCTTGGGATGCGAATTCACATTTGGTTGGCATTAGTTGTTATCGCAGTCGGAACTTTGGTTACTGGCTCTGGCCCGCATGCTGGCGACACAAACGAAATAGTGCGGCTTGGTTTTGAGTTTCGTAACATCACAACTATTCACGCCGCACTCGTCTGGCTCTATCTGGGGCTAACAGCTGGACTTCTTGTTGCACTTCTGGCCACAGCAGCGCCAAAGCACGTTACTAAGCAAGCATGGATAGTGGTTGGCGTTTGTATTGCGCAGGGTCTCGTTGGCTACACGCAGTTCTTTACGGGATTGCCCTGGGGATTAGTTGCAGTGCATGTTCTTGGTGCATGTCTACTTTGGATTTTTACCGCCCGGTTTTATCTAGCTCGTAATACCCGAGGCTGACTTACAGGAACGGATCAATACCAATTGCGAGGAAAATTAGCGATAGGTATGAGATTGACCAGTGAAACAGTCGCATTGGATTTAAGTCATCTAGATTCTTTCGAACTCTTGAACGCAACGCGTATGCCTCATAAATAAACAACGCACCACTGGCTACGGCTATTGCGGAATAGAGCCAATTCATTCCGGCAATCGGAATCAGAGCCAAAGTAGTTGCGACCATAACCCATGAGTAAATGATGATCTGTTTTGCAACAACATGAGGGGTGTCTGTAACCGGCAACATAGGTACGCCGGCTGCGGCATAGTCGTCTTTATAGCGAAGAGAAAGTGGCCAATAGTGCGGCGGCGTCCAAAAGAAAACAATCAAAAAGAGAACTACTGGTGTCCAAGAAAGCGAACCAGTTACTGCGCTCCAGCCAATAAGGACTGGCATGCAGCCAGCAGCACCTCCCCACACAATGTTTTGTGAAGTGCGACGCTTAAGCAACATGGTGTAGCCGATTACATAAAACGCAATCGCAAAGGCCGCCAAACCCGCTGACAATAAATTGATCGTTAAAGCCAAAACTGAAACCGAAAGCACGGACAGGATTAATCCGAATGTCACAGTTCGAGAGCCTGAGATTTGTCCGGTAGCTGATGGTCGATGTGCAGTTCGATACATCATTGCGTCGATGTCGCGATCTAGGTAGCAATTGAGAACGTTGGCGCCGCCTGCCGCTAGCGTTCCGCCCAGCAGGGTCCAACAAACCAAGGCCCAAGCTGGAAAGCCACCAGCTGCCAGAAACATAGTTGGAATTGTCGTTACCAGGAGTAATTCAATAATTCGGGGCTTTGTTAGGGCTAGATAAGCCCGCCAGGTTGGTGTAATCCAAACAACATCTGACTTGGCGTTACTCAGATCGTTTAGTTGCGATGACACATAACGAGCCTACCTGCGCCTAACGCAAGTCGCGAACGCCCAGTAGATAACCTTGGTTCGTGAGCAAATTCATCTGGACCGAACTCGACGACCAAGCCGTAACCGCAGCCCGCGCCCTAGCGATGGACAGTGTGCAAAAAGTTGGCAATGGTCACCCTGGCACCGCGATGAGTCTTGCCCCAATGGCTTATCTGCTTTTCCAGAAATGGATGAGACATGACCCAGCAGATCCAAAGTGGCAGGGCCGAGATCGGTTTGTACTTTCCAATGGCCACAGCAGTATCACGCTTTACATTCAACTTTTTCTCAGTGGTTACGGTCTTGAGCTAGAAGATCTGCAGTCGTTTAGAACTTGGGATAGCAAGACTCCGGGTCACCCGGAATTTGGTCACACTGAAGGCGTTGAAGCCACAACGGGACCGCTTGGAACTGGTTTAGCAACCGCAGTAGGTATGGCAATGGACGCGCGTTACGTGCGCAATCTGTTAGATCCAACTTCTGCTGCCGGTCAAAGTGTTTTCGATCACAAAATCTGGGTAATTGCCGGTGATGGCTGTCTTCAAGAAGGTGTTACTTCCGAAGCATCATCCTTGGCTGGCCATCAAGAGCTAAGCAACCTCGTCGTACTTTATGACGACAACCACATCAGCATTGAAGGTGACACTGCTGTTTCATTCACTGAGGATGTGCTTGCTCGATACGCATCGTACGGCTGGAATGTAAGCCATGTAGAAATGCTGAGCAATGGTGAGATTGACGTCACGTCATTGGATCTTGCAATTGCTAGTGCTGTGGCGCAATCCGAAAAACCAACTTTGATTCGAGTTAGAAACGTAATTGGTTGGCCAGCACCAAACTTGAAGAACACTGGCAAGATTCACGGCGCTGCTCTTGGCGACGCTGAAGTTGCGGCGACAAAAGAATTACTAGGTCTTGATCCAGCTAAAACTTTTGAGATCTCAACTGAGGTCCTAACTCACGCTCGACAAGTTGCAACAAGAGGTCGCGAAAGTCATGAGCTATGGTCAGCCGAATTATCGGCTTGGGAAAGCAAGAATCCGGATTCAGCAAAGTTGTATCAGCGACTTGCGGCACGTGAACTGCCAACTAATTGGCACGAAGCTCTGCCGAGATTTGAACCTGGAACTTCAGTTGCAACTCGCAAGGCATCCGGTGACACCATCAACGCCATGGCGCAAGTACTTCCAGAACTTTGGGGTGGCTCGGCCGATTTGGGCGATAGCAATCTGACGACCATTGAACACGGCGGTTCTTTCCTACCGAAATCGAGTGCGATGTCGGGTGCTGCTGAAGGCGGCCGAATCATCCACTACGGAATTCGCGAGTTTGCGATGGCTTGTGCAATGAACGGCATGGCACTTGGAGGCTTGACTCGACCATTTGCTGGCACATTCCTAGTCTTCAGCGACTTCATGCGCGGCGCAGTGCGGCTTTCAGCCTTGATGGATTTGCCTGCCACTTATGTCTGGACTCATGATTCAATTGGCTTAGGTGAAGATGGACCTACTCATCAACCCGTTGAGCATCTTTGGTCGTTACGAGCAATTCCAAACTTTCAGGTAATTCGACCTGCTGATGCAAACGAAACTGCTACAGCTTGGCGCATTGTCATGGAATCAAATAAACCAGCTGGATTATGTCTATCTCGACAAAACCTTCCAGTCATTGATTCCGCAGCTACAACTGATGTTTCACTTGTTAGTCGCGGAGCTTACGTGATCTCAGAGAGTTCAAAAGCTCCAGAAGTAATCTTGATTGCAACTGGTTCTGAAGTATCGATCGCGCTCTCGGCTCAACAAACATTGGAATCTAGTGGCGTTTCAACGCGTGTTGTTTCGGCACCGTGCTTGGAGTGGTTTGATTCCCAGGACGCCCAATATCGTGAATCAGTTTTGCCACATGCGGTAACCGCTCGAGTTTCGATCGAAGCCGGCGTAGCTCAAGGTTGGTGGAAGTACGTTGGCTCAGCCGGACGCTGCATTAGCTTGGAGCATTTTGGCGCATCAGCTGGCGCTGACAAACTTTACTCAGAATTCGGAATTACAGCGGAAGCCGTAGTTGCTGCCGCTCAAGAAATTCTTAACTAATTATTTTCCACGAAGTTTAGCTAGGGCTTCGTCAAGAATTCCCTTGCCATCTTTATCGTTGCGGCGTTCTTTCACATAAGCCAAGTGAGTTTTGTAAGGTTCGGTCTTAGCTAAAACTGGTGGGTTATCTTTATCGGTGCCAGCTGGCATGCCACACTTTGGGCAATCCCACTCTTCTGGAAGTTCAGCATCATGAGCAAAGCTTGGTGTGGTCTCGTGGCCGGAAGCACAGTAGAACGGTAAGTAAATACGTGGTGCGGCTTCGCCACGCTCAGCTTCACCCATCGGGCCGGCTCCAACGCGACTTCCTCGGATTGCACTACCACTAGCCATGATTTACTCCTGATTGCTTACGCGGATTTTGTTAACAAGCCAAGACCCACGATTGCTGCGGTCCAAACTAAAGCTAAAGCGATCGTAATTCGATCGAGGTTACGTTCGGCAACGGAAGATCCGCCAAGTGACGAGCTCATGCCGCCACCGAACATGTCGGAGACGCCGCCCTTGCCTTTGTGTAGCAATACCAAAGCGATCAGCAACAGGCTGGTAATAGCCAGAAGGATTTGAAACGCTGCAATCATTGGTCACCTGCTAAATCGTGGAACATAGAAACGAACATCCCTATTCTACGCGTGCAATCGGTAGCGACAAACCGAGACGAATTCATCAGGATCCAGCGAGGCGCCGCCCACTAATCCGCCGTCAATATCAGCCTCAAGCATCAAAGCAGCCACGTTATCGGCCTTCATTGAACCGCCGTAAAGAATTCGAGTTTGGTCTGCGGCCGAGCCGTGAACTTCTCGAATTCGAGCTCGAATTGCGCCACATACTTCTTGGGCATCCGCAGGTGTCGCTACTTCCCCAGTTCCAATTGCCCAGACCGGTTCATAAGCAATGACCAAATTAGCCACATCATTTGCCGCAATTCCTTGCAGCGCGGCATCGAGTTGCTCGATGGTGAAAGCCACGTGATTACCAGCCTTGCGAACTTCAAGACCTTCGCCCACGCAAATAATTGGAATCAAGTTATTCCGCAAAGCCGCTTGGGTTTTTAGGTTAACTATCTGATTGTCTTCGCCGTGGTACTCACGTCGTTCAGAATGTCCCACGATCACAAAAGTGCAACCGAGTTTGGCCAACATAGGTCCGGAAATCTCACCCGTGAAAGCGCCTTTATCTGCTTTGGCGATGTCCTGTGCCCCGTACTTCAAAAATAGTTTGTCGCCATCAACCAAAGTCTGAACTGATCTGATGTCAGTGAACGGCGGAATCACAGCAACATCTAAAGCGGCGAAGTCATCGGCTCGAAATGTGTAAGCGAGCTTCTGGACTAGTGCAATTGCCTCAATGTGATTGAGATTCATTTTCCAGTTGCCGGCCATTAACGGGGTGCGTGCCATTTAGTTGTCCTCCAGGACTGCTAAGCCAGGCAATTTTTTGCCCTCTAGATATTCCAAACTTGCGCCCCCGCCAGTTGAGATATGAGAAAACGCAGCTTCATCGATTCCCAATAGTCGAACAGCTGCTGCTGAATCGCCACCACCGACGACGGTCATACCGGAATTCTTTGTCATTGCTACTGCAACGGCTTTAGTCCCAGCGGCAAAAGCCGGCATTTCAAATACTCCCATTGGCCCATTCCACATGATTGTTTTTGCGTCAGCTAGACGGGTCTCGAAGTTTGCGATCGAATCCGGACCTATATCCAGTCCCATCCAGCCATCGGGAATGTTCTCCGCGGAAACAATTTGAGTCTTGGCATCTGCCGCAAAGGCGTCAGCTACCACAATGTCGGTTGGCAGAACTATCTCGACATTAAACTTCTTAGCTCGATCCAGAATCTCTTTTACATTCTCAATCTGATCGGTCTCCAGAAGTGATGCTCCTACTGAATAACCCTTGGCCGCCAAAAACGTAAAGCACATGCCACCACCAATGAGCAGTCGATCAACATTTGAAATCAGGTTATCGATCACTTTGAGCTTGTCGCTGACTTTAGATCCACCAAGAACTACGGCATAAGGACGTTCCGGGTTACTTAATACTTTTGCGAATACATCGGCTTCCGCTTTAACTAGCAGGCCAGCGGCATGCGGTAATTCATTTGCCAGATCTGTCACAGATGCTTGCTCGCGATGAACTACGCCAAACCCATCACTGACGTAAAGGTCACCAAGTTTGGCCCAGGTTTTGGCTAATTCTTGCCGAGCGTTTGCGTCACCTGTTTCGCGGGCATCAAATCTGACATTCTCTAACATTGCGATCTGACCATTAGCAAGAGCAGAGATTGTTTCCTGTGCACTTATCCCGCAAACATCACTTGCCAGTGGCACCAGACTGCCTAAAAGTTCACCTAGTCGGAGTGCAGCAGGAGCCAACGAATACTTAGCCTCTGGCGTTCCCTTAGGGCGACCAAGATGAGCCAGGACAACTACCCGAGCGCCACGATCTGCAAGATTCTTGAGTGTTGGCAAACTGGCACGAATCCGACCGTCATCAGTTATGGCTCCAGCTTCGAGTGGCACATTGAGATCGCACCTTACGAAAACTACTTTTCCTGAAACCTCTAGGTCGTCAATGCCACGAATCATGAATTTAGAGTTTTGATCCGACAAACTTAGTGATGTCCACTAGGCGGTTTGAGTAACCCCACTCATTGTCATACCAGCCAACCACTTTGATGGTGCTACCCATGGCATTTGTTAGCGAAGCGTCGAAGATACATGATGATGGATCAGTCACGATGTCGGAGGAAACAATTGGATCCTCGGTGTAACTTAAGTAACCCTTAAGCGCACCTTCAGCTGCGGCCTTAACAACAGCGTTGACTTCTTCTTTAGTTACAGACTTCTTTAGAACTGCAGTTAGATCGGTTGCAGAACCAGTTGGGACTGGAACGCGCATCGCATAGCCATCGAGCTTGCCCTTAAGTTCTGGCATAACTAGACCGATTGCTTTTGCAGCACCGGTTGTTGTTGGAATCAAGTTTGTTGCTGCGGCGCGAGAGCGACGAAGATCTGGATGTGGGAAATCTAGAATCACTTGGTCATTTGTATATGCGTGAATGGTTGTCATCAAACCATGATCAATACCGAAGGCATCATGAATAGCTTTAGCCATTGGTGCTAGGCAGTTAGTTGTGCAGGACGCATTAGAGATTACGTGATGCTTAGCTGGGTCGTAAGTCTCGTGATTGACGCCCATAACGATAGTTACGTCTTCATTGCTGGCCGGAGCCGAGATGATGACTTTCTTAGCACCTGCCGAAATATGTGCTGCGGCCTTGGTGGCGTCAGTGAAATGTCCGGTTGATTCGATCACGATGTCTGCGCCTAGGTCTCCCCAAGGCAGCGCGCCTGGGTCCCGCTCAGAAGTAACAGTGATTGTCTTTCCGTCTACAACTATTGAGTTGTCAGTGAAAGTAACTTCTTTGCCAAGGCGACCAAGGATGGAGTCGTACTTGAGTAAGTGGGCCAGCGTTTTGTTATCAGTTAAATCGTTGATGCCAACAATCTCGATGTCTGCGCCAGTAGCAGCAATAGCTCGGAAGTAGTTACGACCAATTCGGCCAAATCCATTAACTCCAACGCGAACAGTCATCTGATTTACTCCTAAAACTGAGCTAAATGGCATCCTTAGATGCCCCAAATTGCTATTGCTCGAGCATATCAGCCGTTAGGCCGGCTTCAGTGTTAGGGATGCCCAAGTCAGAGGCTCGTTTGTCGGCCATAGCCAGCAAGCGACGAATTCTGCCTGCGATAGCGTCCTTGGTCATAGGTGGATCTGCCAGTGCGCCTAATTCTTCCAAACTTGCTTGCTGGTGAGTCACTCGTAATTGCCCGGCTTCTAGCAAGTGAGTTGGGATTTCATCACCCAAGATTTCAATTGCTCTGGCCGCGCGGGCGCCTGCTGCAACTGCTGCCCGGGCCGAGCGACGCAAATTCGCATCATCAAAATTAGCGAGGCGGTTTGCAGTGGCTCGGACTTCGCGGCGCATTCGACGCTCTTCCCAAGCCAAGACTGATTCATGTGCACCGATTCGAGTTAGTAGAGCTCCGATCGCATCACCATCACGAATCACTACGCGATCAACTCCGCGAACTTCACGCGCCTTCGCTGCAATGCCTAACCGACGTGCACTACCAACCAGGGCAAGCGCAGCTTCTGGACCTGGACAGGTAATTTCCAATGAGGAAGATCTGCCAGGTTCAGTAAGTGAGCCATGTGCCAGAAATGCTCCGCGCCAAGCGGCTTCGGCATCACACAAGCTGGCTGACACGATGTGTGGTGGTAAGCCGCGAATTGGGCGTCCGCCACCATCAACAAGTCCAACCTGTTTTGCTAAATGCTCGCCCTCAGTAGCCACTCGGACTAAATAGCGACTCCCCTTGCGAATTCCTGCACCAGACAGAACTGACACTTCACTTTCGTGTCCAAAAATCTCCGCCAAGTCGCGACGTAAGCGACGGGCAGCTTGGCCGGTGTCGAGCTCGGCTTCTACGACAATTTTGCCGCTGACAATGTGTAAGCCGCCAGCAAAACGCAGCAACGCTGAGACCTCGGCCTTGCGACAGCATTTCTTGGTGACGGGCAGACGACTGAGTTCGTCCTTTACTGCTGCTGTCATTGCCATGGGCTTATCCTGCCATGAGTGAATATTGAGCTGAACGCCGAGGCTAACAGTGTCGGATCATGCTGGTCGGAAGGTCCATTGACCTTGGCCAGCGGGGCCAAAACCAATCTGGCACCAGAGTCGATGGCAAGCTCCTGCAGTGATTCAGCGTTCTTAGGCGAATCTTGCCCAACGTGATTCACATCGGCCAACACAACATCAACCTTGAAGTCGGGATAACTCTTTGCCAGGACTTCAAGGTAGCTGGCAGCGGAATAGCCTTCGGTCTCTCCCGATTGCGGACGCAGGTTAATTACGAGCACTCGCGCTGCCGTCGTTTCATGTAACGCTTGAGCCATTTGTGGCACCTGGAAATGGGTCAGCACACTTGTATACCAAGAGCCAGGGCCTAACACGACAAAGTCAGCGTTTCGAACTGCAGCGACGGCTTGCTCGCAAACCTGAGGATTCTTTGGTTCTAGGCCAATCGTTTGAATGGCATGTGGAGTCGTGGCAACTTGAACCTGCCCGCGCACTTGATCCGTTTGTCCTGCTGCCGTTAAGACGTCGGCATAGATTTCTAGTGGCTCAATACAAAGTGGCAAAACTTTACCCTTGGCATCGAGCAATCTGGCTACCCAATCCAAACCTTCGACCAAGTTGTCGGTTTCTTCCCAGAGCGCAGTGATCAAAAGATTCCCAAGTGAGTGTCCGTCCAAGTCACCTTTGGATGAGAAACGATGTTGCAAGACTCTTGCCCAAGTTGATCCCCAGGTGTCATCACCACACAGAGCCGCCAAAGCCATTCGCAAATCACCAGGCGGAACAATGCCAAATTCTTCGCGGAGTCTGCCGCTGCTGCCACCATCATCACTGACACCGACAACTGCAGTTAAGTGTGGTGTTACTCGTCGTAACGCCTGCAGACTTGCAGCTAACCCGTGACCGCCACCCAGTGCAACAACATCAACTGAGCGCATTGGTGCGCCTGGCATCTATTCACGTCCCAAGTCGCGATGAACCACTCTGACTTCTACTCCGGACTTAACTAACCGAGCTGAGAGATTCTCGGCCATAGCGACGCTTCGATGCTTGCCACCAGTGCAACCCATAGCAATCGTGACAAAACGCTTACCTTCGCGCAGATATCCGTCTTCAACTAAGTCAATAAGTTCGGCATACTTTGTCAGGAACTCTTGAGCCTGATCTGATGCAACCACGTAGTCGTTAACTGCTGCATCTAATCCGGTTAGATCCTTTAGCTTTGGATCCCAGTAAGGATTTGGCAAGAACCTTAAGTCGGCAACTAAATCGGCATCTACTGGAATTCCATACTTAAATCCAAATGACATGACTGTAGCGCGTAATGCAACGTGGTCGTCATCCCCAAACGAGGCTTCGATACTTCTGCGTAATTCGTGCACATTTAAATTGCTGGTATCAATAACTATGTCGGCATCAGCACGTAAATCACTCAACAGACTT
Organism: Candidatus Nanopelagicales bacterium; assembly: GCA_023257525.1. Classification (GTDB taxonomy): domain Bacteria; phylum Actinomycetota; class Actinomycetes; order S36-B12; family UBA5976; genus UBA5976. The sequence continues at coordinate 12,843 of JALRCB010000003.1, read as the reverse complement.
CGTTCCCGCTGCACTGCGCCTAAGAGGCTGTCATCACGCTGTAGCGGATGAGGTCTACGAGACGATTCATACCTGCGGACTAGCGCTTCATCACCAGCCTCAAGAAACAGCACACGCAAGTCATGCCCTGCCGTTTTGATGGCTGCTAGCGACTCTCGTAATTCTTCAAATAGTTGGCCACCACGAACATCTGCCACGACTGCAACCTTTCGCGAACCAGTTCGCTGGGCTACATAATCAACCACATTGGTCATCAAGGTTGGTGGCAAGTTATCAACTACGAACCAACCGATGTCTTCGAGAGCTCTGGTCGCCGTTGATCGTCCGGCTCCGGACATGCCCGTTACCAGGATTACGTCAATCTGGGATTCACTCACGATTCAATTATCTCGCCTGTGGCGGTGTTGATGGCAACATCACCAGGATTATCTTGATTCAGGAATTGCCAGATTTGTTCAGCTTGGATTGGACCAATACCTGGGACTTGGGAAAGTTCAGATACTGAAGCGGCAGCCACTTTCTTAAGCGATCCAAAGTGTGCCAAAACTGCTTTCTTTTTTACTGGCCCAAGACCTGGCACATCATCAAGCACGCTATCGACCATTCCCTTAGACCTTCGATTTCGGTGCAGTGTGATGGCAAACCTATGTGCCTCGTCCCGCACTCGTTGCAGCATGAAAAGCGCTTCACTACTTCTGGGCAGAATCACTGGGTAAGTGGCTCCTGGTTTCCAAATCTCTTCCATCCGCTTGGCTAACCCAACCACATGCATGTTGCTAACTCCCGCTGCCTCTAAAGCTTTGGCTGCTGCGTTTACTTGCGGTAAGCCACCATCAATAACTAGAAGGTTTGGTCGATACGGTCGTTTCTCGTCATGGTCCTTGAATCTACGAGCTACTACTTGGGCTATAGATGCAGTATCGTCGCGTGGATCTTCAATTATGAATTGTCGGTAATCCTTCTTCTTAGGAATCCCATCCTCGAATACAACAAGGGATGCAACCACGTTAGTGCCAGAAATGTGGGAAACGTCGATACATTCAATACGCAGTGGTGCATCCGGCAGTCCTATGGCTTCCTGGATTTCAGCTAGCGCTTTACTTCGAGTAACAAGGTCTGTTGAGCGTTTAGTTTTGTGCAGTCCAAGAGCTTGACCCGCATTAATCACCACAGTATCCATCAACATCTTTTTGTCACCCCGAGATGGAACTCTGACACTGATTTGCGCCTCTCGAATTGTGCCCAACAATTCAGCCAAACTAGTCGCACTCTCTGGCTCGTGACTAACCAAAACTTCAGTCGGAATCTCATCTTTGGTTGCCGCAGCATAGATATGCATCAAAGCATCAGTCATGAGAGTTTCACTTGTTGCATCTACTGAGTTCTCCATTATGAAACCGCGTTGCCCCACAATGCGTCCACTACGAACCGAGAAAACTTGAACTGCGGACTGCAAGTCGTCGTGATGAAGGCCAACTATGTCTGCGAATGTGTCATCAGGAAGTACGACAACGCTCTTTTCTAAGACACGCTCAAGGGCAGCTAAGTCGTCTCGAAGCACACTGGCTTGTTCATAATCTTGGGCTGCTGATGCTTCGTTCATTCGACGGGAAATGTCAGCAACTATCTCTTTCGAGTTACCTGACATAAATGACATGAATTGCTTAACCAGATCACGGTGTCCGACCTCATCAATTTTGCCTACGCACGGTGCACTGCAGCGATCGATGTGTGCCAATAAGCAAGGCCGACCGGAGGCCTTCGCGTTGCGGAACACACCTGAAGTACAGCTGCGTACTGGAAAGACTCTGAGCAAATGGTCTAGCGAGTCCCTAATGGCCCAGGCCTGAACATAGGGTCCAAAGTAAGTTACGCCTTTGCGTTTATCTCCTCGATAGACAAATGCCCGAGGGAATTCCTCTTGAGTGGATAGCGCCAAGTACGGATAACTCTTGTCATCGCGATATCTAACATTGAAGTTGGGGTCAAACTCTTTGATCCACGCATACTCAAGTTGCAGAGCTTCGGTTTCAGTGCGCACCGTAACCCAATCCAGGCTTTGGGCAGTTGAAACCATGGTTTGAGTTCTTGGATGTAAATCATTGGTGAAGTAGGAATTGATGCGATTCTTTAAATTCTTCGCCTTCCCGACATAGATCACTCGATCTGAAGCGTCCCGCCACCGATAAACCCCAGGGCTGGTCGGTATGTCTGTAGGTTTGTCCGTAATCTGCACGAGGGCTACTTAGTAACGGGTTTTCCAGCTGCAGGCTTCTTTGTCGCAGACTTCTTGGCTGGTGCCTTATTGGCTACCTGCTTTGGTTGGGCAGACTTAACCGAATTTGTTCCTAGCAGTGGCTTCAAGAATCTAGCTGTGTGACTGGTGGCGTGGCTTGCTACTTGCTCAGGCGTTCCGGTCACTACGACTTTGCCGCCGCCGGAACCGCCTTCTGGGCCCATGTCAATGATCCAGTCTGCAGTCTTGATCACATCCAGGTTGTGCTCGATCACGATTACGGTATTGCCCTTTTCAACTAAAGAGTGCAGAACAATTAACAATTTTCTGACGTCTTCAAAATGTAAACCGGTGGTTGGTTCATCCAAAACATAAACAGTTCTGCCAGTTGAGCGTTTCTGTAATTCTGAGGAAAGCTTCACGCGTTGCGCTTCACCACCACTCAAAGTTGTTGCAGGCTGGCCTAGTCGAACATAACCGAGTCCAACGTCAACTAGCGTTTTCAGATGTCTGGCGATTGCTGGGATGCTTGCGAAGAATTCCAGTGCTTCTTCAACTGGCATGTTTAGCACATCACTAATCGATTTGTTCTTGTAATGAACCTCAAGTGTCTCTCGGTTATATCTGGCACCATGACAAACTTCACACGGCACGTATACATCTGGCAGAAAGTTCATTTCGATTTTTAGCGTGCCATCACCAGAGCAAGACTCACATCTACCACCCTTAACGTTGAAAGAGAAACGTCCTTGTTGATAGCCCCGCATTTTGGCCTCTGGGGTTTCTGCGAACAGCTTCCTGACGTGATCGAATACCCCGGTGTAAGTTGCTGGGTTCGATCTAGGAGTTCTACCGATAGGACTCTGGTCAACGTGTACAACTTTGTCGAGTTGATCAATGCCATCAATCTTCTTGTGACGACCTGGAACGGTACGCGCGCCATTTAGATCGCGAGCTAACACGTTGTACAAAATGTCGTTAATAAGGGTTGACTTACCCGATCCAGACACACCGGTCACCGCGGCAAAAATACCAAGTGGGATGTCGACTTTAACGTCGGCTAGATTGTGCTCCTTGGCGCCATAAATCGTTAACATGCGTGATGCATCAACTGGACGTCGGATGGCTGGAACTTCTATTGAACGTTTGCCCGATAGGTACTGTCCAGTGATTGATTCCTTGGTGTTGATCAATTGCTCATAAGAACCACTGGAAACAACATGTCCGCCATGTTCACCAGCTCCAGGACCAATGTCCACAATCCAGTCAGCGGTTCGGATTGTGTCTTCGTCATGCTCAACCACAATGAGGGTATTTCCAAGATCGCGAAGTCGAATTAAGGTCTCAATAAGTCTGTGATTGTCGCGCTGGTGAAGTCCAATACTTGGTTCATCCAAAACGTAAAGTACTCCGGTTAGGCCACTGCCAATCTGGGTGGCCAAACGAATACGTTGCGCTTCCCCACCAGCCAGCGAACCTGCAGATCTTTCGAGAGATAAGTAGTCCAGGCCGACATCAATTAAGAATGCCAATCTCTCATTGACTTCCTTTAGAACTCGATCCGCAATTGCTCGCTCTCTTGGGGAAAGTTCGAGCTTCTTCAAAAATTCGGCGCACTCACCTATTGGGAGTTGCGCAATCTGGGCAATGCTCTTGTTATTAAGTGTTACGGCAAGTGACAGTGGCTTTAATCTGGCACCAGCACAAGCAGGACAAGGAACTTCTCGCATGTAGCCTTCGAGTTTTTCTCGACTCGAGTCACTCTCGGATTCTTGATGCTTGCGTTCGATGTATTGAATAACACCTTCAAACCCAGTTGAGTAAGTGCGTTGTCTGCCATAGCGGTTCTTGTACTTAACTTGAACTTCATGATCGTTTCCGTGCAGCAAGGCATTCCGAGCCTTGAGCGGTAACTTTTTCCAAGGTACATCCAGGGCAAATTCCAACTCATTAGAAAGTGCCTTAGTTAATCGAAAGAAGTAATCAAAGATGTGACCGGAAGCCCATGGATCGATAGCACCTTCTTCCAGCGACAAATCTGGGTTAGGAATAACGAGATCAACGTCGACTTCCATCTTGTTTCCCAGGCCAGTGCACTCGGGACAAGCACCGAACGGTGAGTTGAACGAAAACGATCTTGGCTCCAACTCCTCGAATTGGTTTCCGTCGTACAGGCAAACTAAATGTTCGCTGAACATACGTTCCCGATCCGGATCATCCTCAGGCAGGTCGACAAACTCTAGTGTTACTAATCCACTGGATAGCCGTAATGCGGTTTCGACGCTGTCAGTTAGTCGTCGGACCGCATCTGACTTAACTGCCAAGCGATCTACTACAACTTCAATGGTGTGCTTTTCTTGCTTCTTTAATTTGGGTGGTTCCTCGAGAGGGTAAACCACGCCATCTATTCGAGCCCGGGCAAATCCCTGGGACTGAAGGTTGCGAAACAGTTCTGAGTATTCACCTTTGCGCTCCCGAATAACTGGAGCTAGCAGTTGGAATCTTGTGCCTTCTTTAATCTCCAGAATTCTGTCCACAATTTGTTGTGGTGATTGGCGGGAAATTGGTCTGCCACAGTCTGGGCAGTGCGGTCGTCCGGCTCGCGCAAAAAGCAATCTTAAGTAGTCGTAAACCTCAGTGATGGTTCCCACGGTAGAACGCGGATTGCGATTAGTAGATTTTTGATCAATTGAAACAGCAGGTGAAAGCCCTTCAATGAAGTCAACATCTGGTTTATCCATCTGACCAAGGAATTGGCGAGCATAGGCAGATAGGGATTCGACATACCGACGTTGACCTTCAGCGAAGATCGTGTCAAAAGCCAGCGAAGACTTCCCAGAGCCAGAAAGACCGGTAAAAACAATCAGAGAATCACGAGGTAAATCAATGTTTACGTCTTTGAGGTTGTGCTCGCGAGCGCCTCGAACGATTAACTGATCAACCACATCCCTATGTTAGTTGTCGGTGTCCTTTGGTGCATCAGTGATGCGTCCTGCGTGCGCACGGGCCGTCGGATCCTTACGAACCTTGATGAAGCTGGCCACAGTTGCAATGATCAAGATACTGGCGATCACAACTAGTGAGATGGATGTCGGAATCTTTGGAATCGCTTCATTCTGCTCGTGGCCATAAAGCAAAATCAACTTCATACCGATAAATACCAAAATGGCGGATAGGCCAAGTGATAAATAGACAAGTTTGTCCAAAAGTCCCTTTAGTAAGAAATAGAGCGCGCGCAGACCAAGCAGTGCAAAGGCGTTAGCCGAGAACACCAAGAACGGTTCTTGCGTCACACCGAAAGTGGCCGGAATTGAATCTAGTGCGAATAGTAAGTCAGTTGCACCAATGGCGATCATAACTAACAACATCGGAGTACCGTAACGCTTACCGGCTTCTTTAATCGTCAACTTTGTGCCATGGTATTCGTCAGTGAACGGAATCACCTTACGGATATTTCGAACCATGACATTTTCACTCGGATCAGGATCTTCGTCCCAGTGTTTAAACAACCCATAACCGGTGTAGATCAAAATCGCGCCGAAGATTACGAAAGTGAACGCAAATGCTTCTAGTGCTGCTGCGCCTAGTGCGATGAAGATTGCTCGGAAAATCAGGGCGAGTAACACACCGAACAACAAGACTCTTTGATGATAAATACTTGGTACTGCGAACTGCGTGAGAATAATGATGAAGACGAACAGGTTGTCTACGGACAAAGATTTTTCAACGAGATACGCCGCGAAGTATTCCGTTCCGAATGTGGATCCATAACTAGCCCAAACCCATACACCGAATGCAACTGCTATGCCAATGTAAAAGAGTGACCATAATGCAGCTTCTTTGAACATTACGTCGTGTGGCTTTCGACTTACTGTCACAAAGTCCAGAACAATAAGTCCAAGTATTCCAATAATCAGTGCGGCCCATAACCCTTGACTTACGTCCATTTGATTTCCTTAAGCTTTAGGGTCTTCGGATCCGAGATGCTCGATGGCATCTCCCCGGTGTTCCGTTGACTCTTCCAGTGCATGTGAAATCTCAGACTGAAGGGCCAATTCTGGGGAACGACGCACTGCAATGAGACTTGTGATTACTGTTACCCCTAAAACCGTTCCAATAAACATCAAAGATTGGGCGATTGTCACATGTGGTGGATGCAGGTCTGTGGTCCCGTCGACAGCCTCCAAAAACAGCTTTATGGCGATGAACCCAAGGATTATGGCCAAGCCACGGGCCAAGTAAATGATCTTGGATAGTAGGCCGTCCAGCAAGAAATACAGCTGTCGCAATCCCATCAAGGCGAAAGCATTGGCAGCAAATACCAGATAAGGCTCCTGGGTTAGGCCGAATACTGCTGGAATCGAATCCAGGGCAAATAGCAGGTCAGTAGTACCTACCGCAAGAATCACAACAAATAGTGGAGTGATGAATCGCTTGCCATCAATTTTGGTTAGGTATTTCGCTCCTACGTATTCCCGTGAAGTGGGCACATATTTCTCGACAAGGCGCACGAAGCCGTTACCCTCAGGATCCGGTTCTTCATCGTGCGATCTCCAGACTGAAATCGCGGTGTAGAGCAGGAACGCAGCAAATACATAGAAAGTCGCTGCAAATTTAGCGATCGCAGCTGCGCCGATCACAATTAGAATTCCTCGAAGCACGATTGCTATCGCCACACCAATCAATAAAACTCGGTGCTTAAGCATTTCCGGAACTGCAAATGATGACATGAGAACTAGAAAGACAAACAAATTATCGACGGAAAGACTGTACTCAGTTATCCAGCCTGCCAAAAACTGTTGTCCGTACTCAGCTCCGAAATAGTTCCAAATAAACACCGCAAAACATAGCGCTGCAATGATGTAAGCCACTACCCAGCGAGCTGCTTGTTTTGGTCCAAAGACGTGAGGTCTGGCATCAACCACAACGAAGTCCAAGACAAATGCGGCAATGAGGATTCCAATTGTGGCAATCCAAATTGTGGTTGAAACGTTCATTGGTCAACCATAGCGATGATCGACATATTTAGGCGTGACCAGCCTGCGCCATTTGGCGCAATTCTTTCTTAAGTTCATGGATCTCGTCACGCAATCTTGCTGCTAACTCAAACTGAAGCTCACTAGCAGCGGTGTGCATTTGTTCGGAAAGCTGATCAATCAAATCACCCAAATCTCGAGCCGGAATACTACGCAGGCTCTCCCTGACTGAAGTTGGAACTCTAACGCCTGACTTTTGATCAGCCATGAACAATTCGGTGTCATCATCTTCTCTAGAAATCAAATCCGTGATGTCGGCAATCTTTTTGCGAAGTGGCTGCGGGTCTAGGCCATGCTCTAGGTTGTAAGCAACCTGCTTTTCTCGACGGCGATTTGTTTCATCAATTGCAACTCTCATGGAATCCGTGATTTTGTCGGCATACATGTGGACTTCACCAGAAACATTTCGAGCGGCGCGGCCAATGGTCTGAATCAAGCTGCGATGACTGCGCAGAAAGCCTTCTTTGTCGGCATCCAGAATTGCAACCAGTGATACCTCAGGCAAATCAAGGCCTTCACGCAGCAAGTTGATACCAATCAGAACGTCGTACTCACCTAGCCTTAGCTCGCGAAGTAACTCAACTCGACGCAAAGTATCAACCTCTGAGTGCAAGTAGCGGACTCGAATTCCTTGCTCCAGTAAGTAATCCGTTAAGTCTTCAGACATCTTTTTGGTCAGCGTTGTAACAAGTACGCGGGTGCCATTTTCCGCCCGGAGCCGGATTTCATGAATCAGATCATCGATCTGTCCCTTTGTTGGCTTAACGATGATTTCCGGATCAACCAATCCGGTCGGCCTGATCACTTGCTCTACGACGTCGTTGTTGACTACTCCAAGCTCAAACGGACCAGGAGTTGCCGATAGGTAAACAGTTTGACCAACGCGATCAAGAAACTCAGGCCATTTAAGTGGTCGATTATCCATGGCACTAGGTAACCGGAACCCGTGTTCAACAAGCGTTCGCTTTCGTGAGGCATCGCCCTCGTACATCGCGCCAATTTGTGGCACAGTTACGTGGCTTTCGTCAATAACTAGCAAAAAGTCTTCTGGGAAATAGTCCAGCAAACAGTTCGGAGCTGAACCTGCTTCTCGACCATCAATATGCCTTGAGTAATTCTCAATACCAGAGCAGAATCCAAGATTTTGCATCATCTCAATGTCGTACGAAGTACGCATCTTTATGCGTTGGGCCTCAAGCAACTTCCCCTGACTCTCGAGCTCAGGAATTCGAATCGCAACTTCTGCTTCGATGGCCGAGATGGCCTTTTTCATTCGTTCTGGTCCAGCTGTGTAGTGGGAAGCTGGAAAAATGTAGATTTCATTATCGTCAGTAAGAATCTCACCAGTAACTGGATGCAATGACATCAAGCGATCTATGTCATCGCCAAACATCTCAATGCGAACTGGATGCTCTTCGTAAACCGGATAGACCTCAATAGTGTCGCCACGTACCCTGAAAGTTCCACGAGTAAATGCGATGTCGTTTCGGTTGTATTGAATGTCAACTAATCGGCGCAAAAGCGAGTCGCGATCAATGCTTTCGCCTACTTTGAGTCGTACCATTCGATCGACGTATTCCTGCGGGGTACCTAAACCATAAATACAGGAGACGCTGGCTACCACGATGACGTCTCGCCTAGTTAACAGGCTGTTGGTTGCACTGTGCCGAAGTCTTTCGACTTCCTCATTAACTGATGAATCTTTCTCAATGAAGGTGTCACTCTGGGGTATGTAGGCTTCCGGTTGGTAATAGTCGTAATAGGAAACGAAATACTCAACGGCATTGTTGGGAAGCAGTTCTCGAAATTCATTTGCTAGTTGCGCAGCAAGCGTCTTATTTGGCGCCAAAACTAAAGTGGGTCGTTGTAACCGCTCAATCAGCCAAGCTGTAGTTGCGCTCTTTCCGGTACCAGTTGCACCCAGCAACACCACGTTCTTGTCGCCGTTGCGGATTCGTTTTTCGATTTCAGCAATAGCTGCAGGCTGATCACCTGCCGGGACGAATTCGCTGATTACTTCAAACGGTGCAACGGTTCGCTGCAAATCGGTAATCGGGCGGGTCATGACTCCAGACTACGCTGAAATTTGTTGCCACACCTTGGTGACTTGGTCGTGCAACTGTTCAGGTGAGCCATTGTTCTCAATCACAAAGTCAGCAACAGTTCGTCGCTGGGCATCGGTTGCCTGATTCGCGATTCTGGCTTCAATGTCAGTTATCTCTAAACCACGTTCGATCAGGCGTGCTTTTCGGTGTTCAGAATCTGTTACGACTATCAAAACCTTGTCGAATTGCCCTTGCAGATTCTTTTCAAATAATAATGGGGTGTCATAGACCACAACAGTAGATTCTGGGAGCGAGTTACGTATTTGCGCTACCCGAGCTATAACCGCAGGGTGAACAATTGCCTCGAGCTTAGCTAACTCGTCGGAGTTTTGAAACACCAACTCCGCGAGCTTCTTTCGATCAATTCTTCGGTCGCTGTCCAAAATGGATTCGCCAAACACTTCGATCACTCTTTGATATCCAGCCTGGTTCGGCTCCAGCACTTCCTTGGCGATGACGTCTGCGTCAATAACAACTGCACCCAAGTCGGCCAGGATTTTGGCAACCGTTGATTTCCCACTGCCAATTCCGCCAGAAAGTCCTAGGTACACATCACTACCCTATTGGCTCAATTACGCTTGCAGAATTTGAGAATAGGAAAAGCGGTTACCAAGTTAATGGCAACCGCTTTTTCTAGTTTGAATTATTCGGCTTTGTCGGCCAACTCTGTTCTTAGTGCCTGTAGGCCAGCATCATCTGAAAGTGTTCCTTCTGATGTGGTTTCGGCTGAGTATGAAGATGGAACTTCGGCATCTGCGTTAGCAGCCGCATCGGCCTTCTTTGACTCACCAACAGCAAGCTTGTGAGCTTCCCACTTAGCGTGAGCTGCAGCATACTGAGCTTCCCATTCGGCCTTCTTTTCTTCATGACCTGGCAACCATTCGTTGGTGTCTGGGTCGAAGCCTTCTGGGTAGATGTAGTTTCCATTTTCGTCATACTGATTCATGCCGTATAGACCAGCATCGAACGAATCGGTTTCGTCAGAATCAACATCTTCGTTTGCTTGGCGCAATGAAAGTGAGATACGACGACGTTCTAGATCGATGTCAATAACTTTCACGAAGGTCGAGTCACCAACCTGAACAACCTGTTCTGGAATTTCTACGTGACGACCCGCAAGTTCAGAGATGTGAACTAGGCCTTCAATGCCATCGCTAACGCGAACAAAAGCACCGAACGGAACTAGCTTGGTAACTTCACCTGGAACTACCTGACCCATTGTGTGGGTACGAGCAAAGTGCTGCCATGGATCTTCCTGTGTTGACTTCAAAGAAAGCGATACACGTTCGCGATCGAAATCTACTTCTAGAACTTCAACAGTAACTTCTTGGCCTACTTCTACGACCTTTGATGGGTGATCTACGTGCTCCCATGAAAGTTCCGAAACGTGGACAAGGCCGTCTACGCCACCAAGATCAACGAAGGCACCGAAGTTAACAATGCTGGATACAACACCCTTGCGGATCTGTCCCTTTTCAAGTTGATTCAAGAAGCCGTGACGAACTGCACTCTGTGACTGTTCTAGGTAAGCGCGACGAGAAAGCACAACGTTGTTGCGGTTCTTGTCTAGTTCAATGATCTTGGCTTCGATTTGCTTGCCAATGTAGGGCGCTAGGTCGCGAACGCGACGCATTTCAACAAGTGAAGCTGGCAAGAAGCCACGGAGTCCGATGTCCATGATCAAGCCGCCCTTGACGACTTCGATGACAGTGCCGGTAACGACGCCGTCTTCTTCCTTGATCTTTTCGATTGATCCCCAAGCGCGTTCGTACTGTGCGCGCTTTTTGGAAAGAATTAGTTGACCTTCTTTATCTTCCTTCTGAAGAACAAGGGCTTCAATAACATCGCCAACAGTTACAACTTCGTTGGGATCAATGTCGTGCTTGATGCTTAGTTCACGAGAAGGGATAATTCCTTCGGTCTTGTAGCCGATGTCAACGAGAACTTCGTCTCGACTAACTTTTACTACGATGCCTTCGACGATGTCGCCGTCGTTAAATGGCTTAATTGTGGCGTCGACTGCGGCCATAAATTCTTCGGCTGATGCGAAATCGTCGACGGTGGAGAAGTTGCTCTTGTCAGTAGTGACAGTCATTAAGTTGTTGCCTCGATGCGGATAGAAATAGTGCGGATGTTGCATTCTTTCCTTGCGGATCCCGTGGAACTAGGTCTGTCCTTGGGCAAATGGCAACCTTCTAAGGATAGGCACCCGCTAATGCGGGGTCAAAACCGAAGCCCAGAATTCAATGGGTTTAGTGGCCGGCACTGGCCCAAGAAGTGCCAATTCCAGTAGAAACCTCCATTGGCACCGACAAATCCCCTACTGCGCCCATGTTTTGCACAACTATTTCGGTCACTTGCTCAAGTTCACCTTTGGCTACCTCAATAACCAATTCGTCATGAACTTGGAGCAAAAGTCTTGATTTAACGCCAGCAGATTTAAGTGCAGCATCAACCTGAAGCATCGCAACCTTTACTAAGTCGGCAGCCGATCCTTGAATTGGAGCATTCAGCGCCATGCGCTCTGCCATTTCTCGTAACTGTCGGTTATCACTATTCAAATCTGGAAGATAGCGGCGGCGCCCCATGATTGATTCGGTGTATCCAAGTTTGCGCGCCTCGACAACCACGTTAGCTAGGTAATCGCGCACTCCGCCGAATCTTTCGAAATAAGTATTCATTAAGGACTTGGCTTGATCATTGCTAATACTTAATTGTTGCGCTAAACCATAAGCAGACAATCCGTAAGCCAATCCGTAAGACATGGCCTTAATCTGGCGACGCATATCGGCATCAACTTTCTCGGGCGGAACTCCGAACACCTGCGAGCCAACAGTGGTGTGTAAATCTTCCCCAGTCTTAAGCGCTGCAATTAAACCTGGATCGTTTGATAGGTGTGCCATAACACGCAATTCAATTTGGCTGTAGTCAGCAGTAAGCAGAGTTTCGAAATCTTTACCAACCACAAATGTGCCGCGAATCGCAAACCCTTCATTTGTACGAATTGGAATGTTTTGCAGATTAGGTTCAGTACTGGATAGTCGACCAGTTGCTGCAACCATTTGATTAAAGCTGGTGTGAATTCGATTATCAGATTGGACTGCGGCAAGTAGCCCAGTAACAGTTTGCTTAAGTTTGATCACTTCACGATATCGAAGCAAGGCAGTAAGCAACTCATCATCTGGAAATTTTGCCAATAGTCCTTGCAGCGATTCCGCATCAGTTGTGTAGCCGGTCTTGATCTTTTTGGTCTTTGGCAGTCCACGCTCTTCAAAAAGAACTTCTTGCAGTTGTTTAGGTGAGCCAAGATTGAATTCATGCCCAACTGAATCGTGTGCCTGCTTTACGGCCTGCGCAGCATCTGCCTCAAAGCTGGCTTCCAACTTCTTGAGCGCATTAACATCAACTGCAATTCCATAAGCTTCCATTTCAGCTAACAATGGAACTAGCGGCATTTCTACTTGAT
>JALRCB010000039.1 GCA_023257525.1 Candidatus Nanopelagicales bacterium | reverse complement strand
TGCGGAATCATGTCTGCGATTTGTTCATTCGACGCAAAGAGATTTACGTAAACACCTTCAGGAACACCTGCATCAGCAAAAATCTTCACAATTGCTAATGCTGATTCCGGACATTGTGGAGCGTGCTTCAAAATAACGGTGTTACCTGAGACTAAGTTTGGTCCGGCAAAACGAGCAACCTGGTAAGCCGGGAAGTTCCACGGCATGATTCCAAGTAGCGCACCGACTGAGGATTTGCGAATTACTGCAGTTCCTTCGCCACCGGAAAGCTCGATCGGGGTATCAGCAAGCAAGGTTTCTGCATTATCTGCGTAGTACTGATAGATGTATCCGGAGAACTCAACTTCGCCAGCAGCATCGGCTAATGGTTTACCCATTTCGCGATTGATAATCGCAGCAAGTTCATCCTGGCGATCAATGTGTAGCTGTCCAATGCGATGCACAATTGCGGCGCGGTCTGCAATTGAAACTTTGCTCCAAGCCTTATGCGCGTTATCTGCAGCAGCAATTGCTTCGTTGCACTGGGCATCTGTTGCAGTTGGGAATTCTTTTTCAACTACGCCAGTTGCCGGGTTAAGAACTTGATAGTGACTCATGGGATCTTCCTTTTAAAAGACAGTCGGTTTTAAGGACCGTTGGGCCTGGATGATTCATTAAACAATACCCAAGGAATGACCCTGTTGTCAGGGGCTTTTCTGCGATATCTTGATTAAAATCTAGAAAAATCTACGAAATTCGCATCATTTTTTTAAAAATACTGCGAAATCACTTGTTTTTCCTACGAAAACCCTTGAAACTAGATACATGTCAAAAGTTGCCGTGCTCGACGATGTCTCCAAAGCCATCATTGAGCAACTTCAGCAAGACGGTCGACGCCCTTACGCAACTATCGGTAAGGCCGTTGGATTGTCAGAAGCTGCAGTTCGCCAACGCGTGAGCAAACTCCTGGAAACCGGAGTTATGCAAATCGTTGCCGTTACGGATCCACTTCAAGTTGGTTTTAATCGCGAAGCGATGATCGGCATTGAAGTAGATGGGGACATGGAAGCCGTCGCAGATGTGCTTTCACTTATGGATGAGATCAGCTACATCATCCTGACAGCAGGCAGTTTCGACATCATTCTCGAAGTTGTTTGTGAAGACGATGAAGCACTTCTTGAAGTGATCAATCGTAAAATTCGTGCGATTCCTGGGGTCCGCCGCACGGAAACATTCATGTATTTGAAACTGCGCAAGCAGAGCTATACCTGGGGAACCCGCTAACTAAAACATTGGATACGTAATGACAGCACTAGAAGATAGAACAACTAACTCCGCATTATCAGACATGGCGCGCGATCGGCTATGGATGCACTTTACTCGTCACTCCGGTTATGAAGAAGGTGGCGAAGTTCCAATCATCACTCGTGGTGAAGGTGCATACATCTTTGATGAGCATGGACGAAAGATTCTCGATGGTCTCGCCGGCTTGTTCACAGTTCAGATTGGCCATGGCCGTCGCGAACTAGCAGAAGCCGCAGCCAAGCAGATGCAGGAACTTTCCTTCTTCCCACTTTGGTCCTATGCCCATCCAAAGGCAGTTGAACTTGCTGAGCGCCTAATCAGTTACGCGCCATCTTCGTTAAATCGCGTTTTCTTCACCACTGGTGGTGGCGAAGCTGTTGAGTCAGCTTGGAAAGCTGCCAAGATGTACTACAAGCTAACTGGCAAGCCTATGAAGCATAAAGTCATCAGTCGCGCAGTTGCATATCACGGCACTCCACAGGGTGCTTTGGCAATCACTGGTATTCCAGATGCCAAGAAGTATTTTGAACCTTTAACCCCAGGTGGTTTCCGCGTACCAAACACAAACTTCTACCGCGCTGAATACCACGCCGATGACATCAAAGCATTCGGTCGTTGGGCTGCAGATCGTATCGAAGAAGCAATTCTTTTCGAAGGCGCTGACACAGTTGCTGCAGTATTCCTTGAGCCAGTTCAAAACTCAGGCGGATGTTTCCCACCGCCACCGGGATACCTAGAGCGCGTGCGCGAAATCTGCGATCAGTACGACGTATTGATGGTTGCAGATGAAACTATCTGTGCATTCGGTCGTATTGGCGACATGTTTGCAATGAAGCGCTTCGGTGTTGATCCTGACATCATCACAACTGCAAAGGGCATGACATCGGGATACTCCCCAATCGGCGCAATGCTAGTTGGCGACAAAGTATTCGAACCATTCAAGAAGGGCAACACTTACTTCGCACATGGTTACACCTTTGGTGGTCACCCAGTTTCAGCAGCTGTTGCTTTGGCAAACCTTGATATCTTCGACAAAGAAGGAATCAACCAGCATGTTCGTGACAACGAAAACCAATTCCGTCAGACTCTTGAGAAACTAAGGAATCTTGACATTGTTGGTGACGTTCGTGGCGAAGGCTTCTTCTACGGCATTGAACTTGTTAAGGACAAGGCCACTAAGGAATCCTTCAACGATGATGAGTGCGAGCGTTTACTTCGTGGCTACCTATCTAAGGCGTTGTTCGAGAACGGCCTGTATTGCCGCGCCGACGATCGTGGCGACCCGGTAATCCAGCTTGCTCCGCCACTTATTTGTGGTCAAGAGCAGTTCGATGAGATGGAACAAATCTTGCGTCACGTTCTCACTGAAGGACAAAAGATTCTCTAATGACTAAGCCAGTAGGAGCGACGGACCGAACTTCGGTCCGTCGCTTTCCTGAAAAAGCGGTCAAAGATCGTGCTGCAGTAAATGAAATTCTTGATGCCGGTCTAGTCGCTCATGTTTCTTGCGTCGTAGATGGCCAGCCATTCGTAATGCCAGTTGGCTATGCCCGTGATGGCGACCGAGTGCTATTTCATGGTTCAACAGCTTCGAGGCTCTTTAAGAATTTGGCTGCAGGTCAGGCTTGCTGCTTTACCGTCACATTGCTCGATGGCATGGTGTTAGCACGAAGCGCTTTTGAATCCAGCATGCATTACCGCTGCGTTATTGCTCTCGGTTCATGCGAAGTTCTCGAAGGCGAAGAAAAGGAAGCTGCACTGGTTCGAATCACAGATCACTTGCTGCCAGGTCGCACTGACGAAGCTCGAAAAGCTGCGCCAAAAGAGTCCAAGGCAACACTTATGCTCGCGCTAAATCTCGATGAGGTTTCCTGCAAGGTGAGCGAAGGCGATCCGGATGATGTGCCAAGTGATTTAACGGATCCGATTTACTCAAACATTTGGGCCGGTTACGTTCCAATGAAGGAAGTTTTTGGCGAACCTGTGGCTGACCCAATGACAACTGAAAAGAACATTCCAACTCCGGATTACATCAAAAAATGGAAACGCTAACAAGGAAGCAAAATGACTGATTACCGATCCAAGTCTTTATGGTGGGCTACCTTGCCCGAAGAGTTGGCAACTTCCTCTCGCTACGCGCTGCACTCAGACATTGATGCTGACGTGGCCATTGTTGGCGCTGGTTACACCGGACTTTGGACGGCTTATTACTTGCAACAGCGCGACCCGAATTTAAACATCGCGATTATTGATGCTGAAGTTGCCGGCTATGGTGCTTCTGGCCGTAACGGTGGCTGGTGCTCGGCATACTTCCCTACCGAGATCGACAAACTTGGTCGAATTCATGGCCGTGAATCTGCTCGCGCCATGCAAGATGCAATGCATGACACTGTGACTGAAGTTGAAAATGTTGTTAAGGCTGAAGGCATCGACTGCGAATGGCAGCGCGGTGGAACTATTTCGTTTGCTCGCACTCCGCTGCAGTGGCAACGCGCACAAGATTACATTCACCATTGGGAGGAATGGGGCTACGGTGCTGAGCACTATGCATTGTTAAGTGCCGGCGAAGCTAAAGAGCGCGCCCAAGCAACCAATCTCTTCGGTGCCACTTACACACCTCACGTTGCTGCGATCAATCCAGCTAAGTTAGTTCGCTTACTGGCAAATCTGGTTGAAAAGCGCGGCGCCACAATCTATGAACATACTGCAGCAACCAAAATTGAGCCAGGCAAAGTATTTACAACTGGTGGTGTCATTAGTGCTCGTTACGTGGTTCGAGCCACCGAGGGTTACACCAAAACTTTAGAGGGCCAAAAGCGAAAGATCGTTCCGATCTATTCCTTGATGATGGCAACTGAGCCATTAAGTGCGCAGGTTTGGGATCAGATTGGTTTAGCGCAACGCGAAACTTTTGGTGACTTTAGAAATCTAATCATTTACGGCCAACGCACTGCTGACAATCGTTTTGCATTTGGTGGCCGCGGTGCGCCATATCACTTCGGCTCCTCAATCAAAGATGAATACGACCAGCACAGCGAAGTGCATCCTGGGCTACTTGGCGTATTAGCTGAGCTGTTCCCAGTAGTAGCTGACGCCAAAGTAACCCATACTTGGGGCGGGCCACTTGGTGTAGCTCGCGACTGGATGGCATCGGCTGGTCTTGATCGCAAGACTGGAATTGCTTGGGCTGGTGGCTATGTAGGTGACGGTGTCGGCACCACAAACCTTTCCGGCCGAACTCTTGCAGATTTAATTACAAACCAAGAAACTCCAATAACAAAACTTCCATGGGTTAATCACAAATCACGTAACTGGGAAGTTGAGCCATTGCGCTGGATTGGTGCAAATGCTGGCCTTCAAATCATGACAAGGGCAGATCACGCTGAAGACAAAACTGGCAAACCATCAAAACTTGCGGGCTTGGTTTCCAAGCTCTTAGGACAGTAATTCATGACCGCGATTGTGTTGGCGCTAATCTGCGCCGTTAGTTATGGCGTTGCTGATTTCTGGGGTGGCCTGGCAACTCGGCGCGGCTCAATTTGGAAAGTTCTGCCAATCATTGTTGCAACTGGAATTGTGACGCTTGGCATTGCAGTGCCATTTTTTGGCGCAACTTTCAGTCAAGGCGCGATTGTCGCCGGTGTTGCAGCCGGACTCTCTGGAACTATCGGTTACATCTTCATCATGTATGGCTTAGCACTTGGGCCGATGAGTGTGGTCGCCCCAATCTCGGCAGTAATCGGAGCGATCATTCCGTTCGCTGTTGGTTTTCTTCGTGGCGAAACTCTTTCGACTATCGGATTCATTGGTGCCGGCTTGGCCTTTGTATCCATTGTTTTAGTAAGTCGTTCAACGGCTGATGCCACTCATCCAGTAACGGCTAAGGCAGTGATCGTCGCAATAATCGCTGGTCTTGGTATTGCTGGGTACTTACTCGGAATTAGCGGCGGGCCAGATGACAGCGGACTAGCACCGGTAATCGTGGGCCGATTAGTAACGGGTGGGATTTTCATTTTTATCGCAATCGCAAAATGGAAGACGATTCGCGATGGTGCAATTGATTACAAGCTCGCTATCGCATCAGGTGCGCTAGATGTTGTTGGTGGTGCAACCTTCATGATGGCAACCCGCGCTGGTGACTTAGTTTTGGTTGCGGTTGTTGCTGCGCTGTACCCAGCATTTACAGTGCTACTTGCTCGTGTTGTGTTGCACGAACGCATGGAGAGGCATCAACTCATTGGTTTGTTTGGTGCTGGTGCTGCGGTAGTGCTTCTGGCCACAAGCTAAGCCATAGACTCAAAGTCTTATGTCTGCCGTCCTGCTTGCCTTCGCGTGCGCACTTGCATATGGCTTCGGTGACTATTTTGGTGGACTTGCAACTAGAACCAGTCCGCTCTTTAAAGTTCTACCAATCACAGTTGGTACTGGCTTAGCCTCTCTTTTGATTGCTGCACCATTTCTGGGCGCAGACTTTAATCGCGAAGCAGTTACTGCCGGTTTATCCGCCGGACTCTTTGGCGTTATCGGATATATCTTTGTTTTGAAATCTCTGGGACTTGGCCCAATGGGAGCAGTCGCACCAATAACTGCACTAGTTGCAGTAATCATTCCGTTTAGCGTTGGCTTATTTCGTGGCGAGCGGTTAACGGTTACTGGATCAATCGGAGCACTACTTGCTATGGCTTCGATTGTGATGGTGAGTCGATCAACAGTCGATGCCACTCACCCACTCACTAAAGCCGCGGCCATCTATGCAGTCTTTGGCGGATTTGGCTTCGCTGGATTCTTATTAAGTGTTGGTAGCGCGCCAATTGGGTCTGGACTTTCGCCAGTAATCACCGCGCGATCCTTAACTATGGTGATTTTTTGCATCACTTCTTTAGTGCTCTGGAAATCAATGGTTGGCAAGCCAGTTGATACCAAGCGAGCGATGGCGTCCGGCGCTTTGGATGTTTGGGGCGGCACTACTTTCATGTTGGCTTCTCAGCGCGGCCAGCTGGTAATCATCTCGGTTATCGCGGCTCTATATCCAGCGATTACGGTATTGCTGGCTCGGATCTTCCTAAAGGAACGCTTGGAGCGCCACCAGGTTGTTGGCCTCTATGGGGCTGGCATCGCTGTAGTTTTGCTGACAATTTCCTAGTAAATTAAGGACCAATCGCCCACTAAGGGTGCTTGAAGATTGGATCCAATCTGTGATAAATTGGATCCAATTCCAAGGATAGGAAAACCAAATGGCAAATCCACAGCACCCATTCGACCTGTACGCAATCGACAGCTTGTTCAATGACGAACAGCTTGCAATGCGCGATGCAGTTCGTAAATTCGTCGATGACCGCATTAAGCCACACGTTGGTCAGTGGTTCGAAGATGGTGAATTCCCTGCCCGTGAGTTGGCAAAGGAAATCGGCCAAATGGGTATGTTCGGTATGCACCTAGAGGGCTACGGCTGTGCTGGCACAGATGCTACTTCATACGGTCTGGCTTGCCTTGAACTTGAAGCCGGTGACTCAGGTCTTCGTTCCTTCGTTTCCGTTCAGGGCTCCCTGGCAATGTTTGCAATTCACAAGTTCGGGTCCGAAGAGCAGAAGCAAGAATGGTTGCCACGCATGGCAACCGGCGAAGCACTTGGTTGCTTTGGTCTAACTGAATCTGATGCTGGCTCTAACCCAAGTGAAATGCGCACCAACGCTAAGCGTGATGGTGATGACTGGATTCTTAACGGCTCAAAAATGTGGATCACAAACGGAAACATTGCAGATGTTGCAATCGTTTGGGCTCACACCGACAACGGCATCGAAGGCTTCGTAGTTCCAACCAACACCCCAGGCTTCAAAGCCAACTTGGTAAAGCACAAGATGTCACTTCGCGCTTCCATCACAAGCGAATTGGTTTTCGAAAATGTTCGCCTGCCAGCTTCTGCAGTACTGCCTGAAGTTCAAACACTTCGTGGCCCACTTTCCTGCTTGTCCGAAGCTCGCTTTGGAATCTTGTTCGGTGTTGTTGGCGCTGCTCGCGATTGCTTAGAAACCGCAATTGACTACCAGTTGAACCGTCATCAGTTCAACCGTCCCCTTGCCGCCTTCCAGTTGTCACAGCAAAAGATTGCAGACATGGCAATTGCAACTGGTAATGGAATGTTGCTAGCTGCTCATCTTGGAAAATTAAAGGATCAGCATTTACTTCGCCCAGAGCAGGTCAGCATTGGTAAGAAGAACAACGTTCGCATGGCCCTTGAAGTTGCCCGCGAATCTCGCTCCATGCTTGGTGGATCTGGTATCACGCTGGAATACCCAATCATTCGCCACATGAATAACTTGGAAAGTGTTTACACCTACGAAGGTACAAACGAAATCCATACTCTGGTTGTTGGTCAAGCACTAACTGGAATTGCTGCTTACGCCGACTTCAAGGCCTAACAAGTCAAATAAAAATGCCCCCGATCCCTCGGGGGCATTTTTTTGAACTTAAACCCAGCGGGTGATCTTTCGCCCCTGCTTATCGGTGAAGTTTCCAGTGATTGAAATGATTACGTCATAAATCCACCAAATACCTAGGCCACCGATCGTGAAGAAGAAAAGTAGGCCAGTGCCAATTTTTCCAACATAGAGACGATGAACTGTTGGAAGCAAAATCAAGAACAAGACAATCGGCAAAATAGTTTTA
>JALRCB010000038.1 GCA_023257525.1 Candidatus Nanopelagicales bacterium | reverse complement strand
AGTTCTACACCAAGTGGCCCATAGTCCCAGGCAGATCGAGATCCACCATAAATTTCACTACTTGGGAAAACAAATCCCCGACGTTTGGACAGATTTACAACAGCGTCTACGCGATCCATGAAACTCAACATCCGATAAGGCTTTCCGACTGGTTGCCGGAAGCAGGAAACCCCATTCTATCGAGTTTTTAACGGTTTCTAAATGTTTGTGATCCTTAGAATTACGTTAGTTTTTCTCGTAATGCATGAGCAGCGAGTTAGGCGTAAGTGGCGAAACAACGGCATGAATAGTGTCGTACACCGCAAGTAAATGCGGCACTACTGATTTTGGGCAAACTGGAACAACTAGGGTTGCCGATTGAACCGATGCGCCTCGAAGCATTGCCCCAATAGCCATCGCGGTACTTCCAGATTCGACACCATCATCAATTACCGCGACCTTTAAGCCAGCTAAATCTCCAATCCTCGGAATGGAAACTTCGGTTCTGGTTCGAATAATGTTTAAATCCCGCATTGGCAAAGTCATTTCGGTTGCAAAAGCTAATGCGATTTCAACTGCAGCGGGCAGTACAACAACGATCACATCGTGTTCTAAAATTTCAGGCTTGAAAGTAGCGAGCATTTTTTGCCCAGCATCAGCTCGATCGATGAAATCAAACTGCGTCATTAACACTCGACTCATACTCAGTTACTGAATCGGTATTGAACTCCATCAGCATCTCGAAAGCCGTAGGTTCATCTCGCATGTTTGCCAAGAAAGGCCAAACTCCAACTTTTGCTTCCATGGATCCAAGTGCTCGGCGATAGGAACCTACGTCTAGCCAATCGGTCTTTATCAAGTAGCGCTCAGGTGAATCCGCGTTGTGAAAAATGCTGGCCGATACAAATCCAGGTCTTTCTTGCAAAACATTCATTGCCTGTTTAGCTTCGAGCTTCCAGGAAGCAGCATCGGAAACGTCAAAAGTCCAAATCGTATGGAACGTGCCAAGCATAAAAGTTAGGCGCCGTAATTGATCGCAGTTGCAGCAACCAAAATCAAGAACACCATCAAACGAATCAATCTAGATTTTGAATCTAATAACGGCCAGGACAAGTACATTAGCCAACCGATAAAAGCGCTCACCACAGTTAGTGAGATACCTGAATAAGGTGCTGGCAAGAACAGGCCAAGCAACATAAAAACTGCGATCAAGCCGGGTACTAGAAACTTTGGCAGCGCATGAATGCGTAACAAAGCTGGCGCACTCAGGTCAGTTACTCGCTTTCGAAGCGCAGAATGAGTCACCACGGGAACCGCTGGATTTGGCTTTTTTGGTTTATTTGGTTGACTCATTACCCAATTACAACACGGGTGAGACGAAATATTGCGGAGGCTTATTGACAATCATTCCCATTAAGTTTACTATTGGGAACTGTTCCCAATAAAGGAGTTTTAATGGCTGTATTAGTGGCTCTCAGTACCGTGCTTGCTACATTTCTTGGCGGGTATCTTGCCTTGCGGGCAGGCAAACGAATGCACCTGGTCCTTGGACTAAGTGCTGGTTTACTCCTTGGATTGGTTTCTTTTGACTTAATTCCCGAAGTATTCGAACTAAGTACCATGGAAATTGGCCACGTTCCAGCCGTCATGGTCATGTTCGTTGCTGGCTTCCTAGCTCTACACATTTTGGAACGTTATTCCGGTGCGCACGAACCACATGACTCCAAGTACAGCAATTCACACGAGCATTCACACAACACAACTGGTGTTATTGCTGCCTCAGCGATGGTCATTCACGTATTCCTTGATGGACTTGCAATTGGTATCGCATTCCAAGTGAGTACTTCACTGGGATGGATCGTTGCTATTGCCGTAATTGCACATGCATTTACAGATGGCTTGAACACTGTTTCGATGTTGATCTCTTCCGGAAAGTGGCAAAAGCGTGCCGTAATGCTCTTGATCGCAGACGGTGTTGCCAGAATATCGGGTGCGTACTTGGGCGCCAGAATTGTTGTAAATGATAACTTCCTTGGCCTGTACCTAGCACTGTTCGCTGGTTTCTTGATTTACCTGGCTA
This sequence comes from Candidatus Nanopelagicales bacterium, assembly GCA_023257525.1. Classification (GTDB taxonomy): domain Bacteria; phylum Actinomycetota; class Actinomycetes; order S36-B12; family UBA5976; genus UBA5976. The sequence goes on along the minus strand of JALRCB010000038.1, from coordinate 6,090 downwards.
CCTCACACATTTTGCCTGAGGCGCATAGCAACAAGCCATCACGATTAACTTTGCTCGCAACTATCACAGGCGTACTGATTATGTTCTTCATCGTGACCTGGGTTCATGGGTAAACATGGCTACTCAACGCTTAACAAAACAGCGCAAAGCAATCACTGAAGCTCTGGCTTCACAGGAAAACTTTCGCAGCGCCCAAGAAATACATGCACTCTTAACCGCAAACGGCGAAACCATTGGACTATCAACGGTGTATCGCAACCTGACTGAGATGTTTGAGGTGCGAGACGTTGACATGATTATTGGTTCTGACGGTGAATCGCAATATCGACTTTGCAGTGCCAATCACCATCATCATCTAACTTGTAAGCAATGTGGACTTGCCATTGAGATAACGGGCGAAGCTTTAGAAGTTTGGGCTAAGCAAGTTGGCATAGATAACGGTTTTACCGAAATCACCCACACGCTTGAAATAACTGGCATCTGCCGATCTTGCAAGAACGACTAATCCTTCGGAAGTGGATTAGGTACCGCTCCCCCATAGCGACGATCCCGCGAGGCGTAAATTTCACAGGCATGCCATAAATGGCGGCGATCAAAGTCTGGCCAAAGCGTTGGTAAGAAGACAAATTCCGAATAAGCGCTTTGCCATAGTAAGAAATTACTTAGTCGCTGTTCCCCACTTGATCTAACAAACAGATCTACATCGGGCATATCTGGCTCATCAAGATATTTCTTAATGGTTTTCTCGGTGACTTTCTTGGGATCAATTTTTCCATCGGCAACTTGCTGCGCAATCGATGAAACCGCATCAACAATCTCAGCTCGTCCCCCATAGTTAACGCACATCGTCACCGTTAGCTTTGAATTCTTTGCAGTTAACTTCTCGCAGGCCTCTAGTTCTTCAATTACCGAACGCCAAAGCTTTGGTCGTCTACCGGCCCAGCGGATGCGTACTCCCATGTCATTCATTTCGTCACGGCGTCTGCGAATGACGTCGCGATTGAAGTTCATTAAGAATCGAACTTCTTCTGGAGATCGTCGCCAGTTTTCGGTTGAAAATGCGTAAGCAGACAACCAATTAACCCCAAGCTCCAATGAGCCATAGATGCAGTCCATCAAGCTCGCTTCGCCAGCTTCATGTCCAGCAGTTCGAGGTAGCCCCCGCTCTTTGGCCCACCTGCCATTGCCATCCATTACGACTGCAATGTGATTTGGAATTAAGTCAGGCTGAATCTTTGGTGGCTTAACCCCGGAAGAATGTGGCGGTGGGTTAAGCAACATGGTTTAAGTCTTTCATGATCAAGTGGCTTGCCGATCAACTAACGGCAATGATCGCAGGCCCCGCTCTAAATGCCATTGCACATACGCGGCCACAATGCCAGATACCTCGCTACGGTCTTTGGCTAGAGAGATATCGGCCGCTTCCCAGTCCCCTGTCATTAGCGCTTGCATTAACTCGAACGACTCTGGCCGAGGAGCCACGCTTCCAGGTACTCGATGCTCTACGCATAATGCGCCACCAGTGGATACATGGAAGAAAGGTTGGGTTCCTGCGACTCCACAAATCACACAAGCGTTAAGTGTTGGAGAATATCCGGCCATGGAAAGTGACCGAAGTAGATAAGCATCCAAAACCAAGCTGGAAGCATGTTCTCCGGATACCAAAGTTCTAAGCGCTCCAACCAACAGCAAGTATTGCGCCTCTGCTGAAATCGATTCTTCTGATGTGAGACGATCTGCCGTCTCTAACATCGTTTGCCCTGCAGTCCATAGTGAGTAGTCAAGAGCTAAGTCTTGGCCATAAGCATTTAGCGACTCAGCTTGCGTGATGATGTCGAGGCTCTTGCCTTCGAATACCAATAAATCAACGCGACTAAACGGTTCCAAACGAGCGCCAAACTTACTTTTTGTCCGTCGAACTCCTTTAGCAACAGCTCGAATCTTTCCTCGTTCACGGGTCAAGAGTGTGATGATTCGATCCGCTTCGCCCAACTTATGTGTGCGCAAAACGATTGCTTCGGCGCGATAACTAGGCATAGGTCTATGGTGTCACGCCCATAGGTGAAGTGTTGGTCAGGTAACCTCTTTTTATGACTACTCCACCTAATGAACCAATTCGGGTAACGGGATTCGACAAAGCATCTATTAAATGGGTCTTTCGTACCGTAATTCTTTTCACCTCAGCCGCGTTGTTAGGCCTGTGGGTTTTTCAACAAAACATAAGTTTCATTCTGTTGCTGCTCCTGGCCCTATTGTTTGCAGTCGCCATGGAACCCGGAGTTTCTGCCCTTTCCGCTCGAGGCATGAAGCGAGGTGGAGCAACCGGAGTAACGATGCTGGGAATCACGATTATTGCAGCAGCATTTATCGCCCTATTTGGTGGCATTCTCTTTGCGCAGGCATCTTCACTGATCTCAGATTTACCAAATTTAGTTACTGATGTAACGAAATGGATCAATACAACATTTAATCAAAACCTAGATGCAGATACTTTGATAAATCAACTGAATATTCAACCCGCTCAAATAGCTGACTGGGCAAGTAATTTTGCCGGCGGCTTTGTCGGCATTTTGTCGGGAATTGTTGGTGGATTATTTCAACTACTCACCCTGGCCTTATTCTCATTTTATTTATCGGCAGATGCGCCTCGCATAAAGCGGCAGATCGGCGCACTCATGAAGCCGAGTGCACAGAAAGTAATCGTGACGACTTGGGATATTACGGTAAAGAAAACCGGTGGCTTTGTAGTTTCTAAGTTGCTTTTAGCACTTGCATCTGCAACAGCTCACTCAATCTTCTTTGCTTCAATCGGTTTGCCGTATTGGTTGCCTCTGGGTTTGATTACCGGCATTACAAGTCAATTCATCCCAACGGTAGGTACCTACATCGGAATATTCATACCCGTGATTTTTGCGGTATTCAATAACCCGATGGATGCAGTCTTCATCATCATCTTCGCTTCGGTATATCAGCAGATTGAGAATTACTTGCTCTCCCCGAGGTTAAGTAAAATCACCATGGACATACATCCAGCGGTTGCATTTGGTTCCGTAATTGTGTTTGCCAATTTGTTTGGCGCAGTTGGAGCTATCGTTTCTGTCCCGGTGGCCGCAGCATTAGTTGCTTTGCTTGATACCTATGGCAAGCGTTATGAGTTAATTCCAGAGTTAGCTGAAATTGAAAAAGCGCAGGGCAAGAAAAGCTAGAAACCTAATCTAGATAATTGCTTAGGATCGCGCTGCCAGTCCTTAGCAATCTTGACGCGAATATCAAGGTAAACCGGAACTCCAAGCATTTTGCTAATTGCAATTCGAGCTTCGGTGCCGACTTCCTTTAAGCGACTGCCACCCTTTCCAATAACAATATGTTTTTGGCTCTCGCGCTCAACATAAATTAGAGCGAAGATATCCATTAATGGCTTATCTTCAGCGCGATCTGCCCGCATTGCCATCTCGTCGATTACCACAGCAATTGAGTGTGGTAACTCATCATGAACGCCTTCAAGCGCACACTCGCGAATCAATTCAGCGATCATGATTAGCTCTGGCTCATCTGTGAGCTCACCGTCTGGGTAAAGGATCTGACCCTCTGGCAGCATTTCCATAAGTAGGTCACTTAGAAGATCAACCTGATTGTCAGCAACTGCAGAAACTGGAACTAGTTCAGCCCAGTCAATACCAATTTCTTGACCTAGTTTTTGAACCGCTAAAAGTTGCTCGCCAACGGCCTGCTTGTCAGTCGTATCAATCTTCGTAACAACAGCAACTTTCTTAACCCGAGGAATCGTTGCGATCTGCTCAGCAATAAAGCGATCGCCAGGACCGATTGCCTCGTTGGCTGGAAAACACATAACAACGACATCAACTTCAGACCAAGTATCTGAAACTAAAGCATTGAGTCTTTCACCTAACAGAGTTCGTGGTTTATGCACGCCAGGAGTGTCGATCAAAATCAATTGACCTTCGGGCTTTGTGACAATGCCGCGAATTGTGTGGCGCGTAGTTTGCGGACGATCCGAAGTTATTGCAACTTTTTGTCCAACTAGGGCATTCGTTAAAGTCGACTTTCCAACATTTGGACGGCCCACAATGCAAGCAAAACCACTACGCATTTGACGTCTCCAGATTTGATTTAGTTGGGGTACGTGATTCAACGATACCCAGTAAAGCTAGTGCCCCAATGATTACGGCGCAGCCAATCCAGCCGCGCAGATTCATTGCTTCGCCCAAGATGTAAACACCCATCAGAGTTGCGAGTACCGGTTCGGCCAACGTCAGGGTTGAAACTGTTCCTGGACTTAAATGGGTTAACCCATTTCCGAACAAAATATAACCAAGGGCTGTGGTTGCCAGTCCGATGTAAAGCACAAACCCAACCAACAGCGCGCTGTTTATCCAAGCACTTGTGAATAACACAATTGGAAGCGACAGAACTGCCCCAATTCCAAAGGCTGCACCAAGCACTTCGGCGCCAGTAACATCATGTGTTTGAGTAAGGCGAACTCCAAATACTGTAAAGACTGCATACATAACGCCAGAAATGAAAACTGCGAAGAATCCTAGATTGTCACGGACTTCGCTAACCCCGGTTATGAGTGCTAGCCCAACAACTCCCAAAGCTGTCGAGACCGCCCAGACTGCTGTTGGCTTTCCAGTTCCGACAATCCAACCCAGCACCCCAGCAAAAAACGGCGCTGTTGCAAGCGCTCCAAGAGTTCCCATCGCAACGCCGATGCGGGCCGCTCCGATAAAGAAAGAAATTTGGTAAGCCAAAACTGCCAAGGCCATTACCCAAACAATTGGAATCTTTACTAGCCTTCGTAACCCTGAAGTTCCATATCGAATTGCTGCATACGCAGCTAACCCAATTCCGCCAAGGAATACTCGCCAAGCTCCAACGGAAATACTGCTACCCGGAAAATCTAAATATGCTCTACCTGTTGCACTGGTACTAAACAGAACACATGCCAGTAAAACCGAGACAACAGCTAGTTGTCGACCGTTTTTAGGTGAAGCATGTCTTGCCGTAGAGATTGAGCTCGCCTTTGTCACGTTAATCGAGTATCAACAGGGTTGCCGGTTTCATCAATTACATAGATTGGGACACCCGCGCCAGCAAAAGTACGAACCAACTCAAGATCAGAATCAGAAACATTGATTTGAGCTTTGGGTGAGACCACAACTGACTCAACGCCCGTTGAGCCAGAGGCAACTGCTTGGGCCACAACCATTTCCACAGCGGATAACTTCAACGATCCAACTTCAACTTCAGCGCTGGCATAAGTCCTGCCTGTTTCATCGCGAAGAGCTGCTCCCACTTTGGCTTGCACGCGAGAGCGTGCACCCTTAGCCAGTACTGCGAGTTTGTCGTCTTCTGGATTCCAATTACTCATTTGACTCTTCTTCAACGTCAGCAATAAAAGTGTCTCGAGAAATGACTACGGTATCGATTCGATGGCGGCGGCCGGCCGTAGATTCTGCCGTCAGCGTCCAGTTGTCGATGTCAACTGTTGCTCCAGGAATTGGAACAATCCCTAGGCGCTTAGCCATCAGTCCACCTACAGTGTCTACGCCTTCATCTGGAATCTCGGTCTCCAAAAGTTCGGCAAGATCATCAATGTGAAGTCTTGAGCTGACTCGGTATTCGCCATTTGGTAATTCTTCAACGTCAGGCCCAAGCACATCGTGCTCATCTGCGATTTCTCCAACAATTTCTTCGAGCACATCTTCAATTGTTACAAGGCCAGCAGTGCCACCATATTCATCAACCAAAACTGCAAGGTGAGTTCGAGCACTTTGCATATCGCGCAGTAACTCATCAACGCTGCGACTATCGGGAACCATGAACGCAGGTCGCATTAAGTCAGATACACGCTCAGTGGTTTGGGATTCTTGATGCTCAAATACTCGGCGTGCAATGTCTTTGACATAGACAACACCGACAATGTCATCTATGCCCTCTCCCACAACAGGAATGCGGGAGTAACCAGAACGAAGTCCAAGTGACATGGCCTGGCGCAAAGTTTTATGAGTTTCAATCCACACCATTTCAGTGCGGGGAACCATGACTTCGCGAGCAATTGTGTCACCA
>JALRCB010000037.1 GCA_023257525.1 Candidatus Nanopelagicales bacterium | reverse complement strand
CTGTGTTCACGTCAATAGTTGAAAGCGCGCGCGGCACAGTTGAAATTGGTTTCATGGCAGCTCGAACTCGGATGGCATCTCCCGTACTCATGCCGCCTTCAGTTCCACCACTGCGCGCTGTCTCGCGATGAATCTCCCCATCTTCACGGTAAATCTCATCATGAGCCATTGATCCGCGACGTCTCGAGGTTTCAAAACCATCACCAACCTCGACGCCTTTGATTGCTTGGATGCCCATCAAAGCGGCGGCAAGTTTGCTATCTAGTCTGCGATCCCAGTGAACATGCGAACCCAAACCTACTGGCACGCCATGTGCAACGACTTCGACTACGCCGCCCAGGGTGTCACCATCTGATTGCGCTGCAGTAACTTCAACTTGCATTGCTGCACTAGCTGTAGGCGAAAAACATCTGACTGGATCTTGATCAATTTTCTCAAGATCTGAAAAGTTTGGAATCTCATCTGAATCAGTATCAACTGTTCCAATGCTTACTACGTGACTCATAACGGTGATGCCGGCAGCTTGAAGTAAAAATCTCTTAGCAACTTCACCAAGAGCAACTCGAGCTGCAGTCTCGCGAGCACTAGCGCGTTCCAAAATTGGCCTGGCATCAGTGTGTGAGTACTTTTGCATCCCGGCTAAGTCTGCATGACCTGGACGAGGTCGAGTTAGCGGTGCATTGCGCGCAATACTTTCTAGATCTTGGGCGGACACTGGATCAGCAGACATAACGTCTTGCCATTTTGGCCACTCGGAGTTTGCAATGGTTATTGCAACTGGGCCACCTTGGGTTAAACCATGACGGATACCGCCGGTGATGGTGACTGCGTCTTGCTCAAATTTCATTCGGGCGCCGCGGCCAAACCCCAGTCGACGCCTGGCTAGTGCGGCATCAATGTCTGAAGTTTGCACTTCAATGCCAGCCGGCAAGCCCTCAATAATCGCGGAAAGCGCAGGCCCGTGAGATTCTCCAGCGGTCAACCAACGCAACATGCCTCTAGTCTTTCACCTTTTGGGCAATAACACCGAATTGAAGGCCTAGATAGTGCTTAATCCCCTGGCTAACAGTTCGGCATTTAGCGCCTCGCGCATCTGTGCAACCGGTGCAGGCTTTCCAGTCATCAACGTCACTTGATGTCCAGCTTGATGTAGCAACATAGCTAAGCCAGAAACTATGGTGCCTCCGGTGACAGCCCAAGATGCTGCTAGTTGTGTTGGCCACGGGTTATAAACCACATCCAAAAGAAGTCCGGCTGGTGAGTAAACTTCACGAGCTAACTCATCTAGGGCTCCCACTGGGGTGGTGTTCACTACAACATCGGCTGTCAACCAGGTCGAGTTACTAACTGAAGTGTGATTAAAGTTCACACCGATTACTTGCGCAATTTTCGCCATGCGTTCAACATCAGAGACATTACGGGCAACGCAGTTAACTTCAGTTGCGCCAAGTCTCTGTAATGCGACAAGAGTTGATCTGGCAGTAGCTCCAGAGCCGAAAATTACCCCAGTGGAAATCTGTTTTGAACCCGCTTCAGCTAACGCATCAACTAGACCCAGTACGTCGGTATTAAACGCACTAACTTCAGTACCGAAAACTAGAGTGTTAATCGCACCAGTCAGTGTGGAAAGCTCATCACAAGTATCTGCGTAATCAAATGCAACTTCTTTAAGTGGCATAGTTAACGAAACACCCAGCCAGTTTGAATCCACAGATCCAAGGAAGCTACCGAGCTCCGATTCAGCAGTTTCGATTGCTGAATAGGTGTGATCTAGACCTAGTGCCCGATAGGCAGCATTGTGAAGCACTGGAGATAGTGAATGAGAAACTGGGCTACCTAGTACGGCCGCTTGCATCAGTAACACACTCCTGGATTTGCATCACAGAAAGCCAAGAACTCATCTTTGTAAACCAAGAACTCTTCGTACGAGCGAGTGAATTTAGTTTCCTGAGTATTTAAGTCAATAGTGATGAAGTAGAGCCAATCGCCAGCTGCTGGATTTAGCGCGGCTTCTAGCGCCTCCGCTCCTGGACTATCAATTGGAGTCGGCGGCAGACCAGGACGTAAGTAAACGTTGTAAGGCGTGTCTTCATTAAGAAGTTCCGTTGTAAGAATCACGTCAGTCTTTCCAAGTCCATAGTTAACGCTTGAATCAAACTGCAGCGGCATCGGCTCGGCTAATCGGTTGTAAACCACGCGGGCAACTTTTGTGAAATCTCTTGGGTGACCTTCTACTTCCAAAAGCGAAGCCACAATCACAATTTCATAGGCACTTCTACCCATTTGAGCGGCTCGCGCTTCCAGGTCGATGCTCTGTGCTTCAGCGTTGAACCTGGCGATCATTTCTCTAATCATTTGTTCGGCAGTTGTACCTGGACCGAATTCATAAGTGGCTGGAAAAAGAAAACCTTCAACATTGCCATCTGCGTATTGAGGCAATCCTAAATTACTTGCATTAGCAATTGCGGATTCGAAATCTGCCAGTGGTAAACCGGTTTCGGTTGCCAGCGTATTTATCGTCCAGGTAGCGCGCTTACCTTCTGGAATTACTACCTTGGTGACGACTCGGTTAGCTGGATTGAGTAACGCCAAGATGGCATCCGAGCTCTTCATCTCGAGTAACAAGTTGTATGCGCCTGGCGCGATCGAGCCACTGTCAGGATTGTCATTCGCTGCTGCAATAAAGCCATCCACCGACGCAACCACGCCTAAGGCTTTTAAGTTATTGCCGATCTGAGCCAAGGTCTCCCCTGGCTCAATTTGCACCTGAACTGAACCCGAGCCTGGACCTGGGAAATCTGGCGGGCCAGATAGCCGAGAAATAAGCTGCGGAGTCACTAAACCAATAACTGCCACCACAGCCAGAATGATGGCAAAGGTTTTGCCCAACGACTTCTTTTTGGATCTATGTCCTGGCTCTTTAGGATTCGGAGTCGAAGAATTGCTGAACAGGTCTATGTTGCTCATACTCATCTCACTTCCTCTCCGACAAAGTTCCCGGCATTTTTTTCGCTAGCAAGTGCGTGTTCCAAGATAACCACGGCAGCTGCCTGATCTATTGCATCACGGCTTTGCTTAACGGTTCGACCCGCCTCATGCATGCCACGTTGTGCGCTGACAGTGCTCAATCGTTCATCAATTAATCGGACTGTCACCGAATCATTTGCAAGCTGCTTTGCCAAGAGGCTTGCAAAATCTAGAGCAGCCATAGTGCTCGCGGTATCTTTGCCAGCCAATGAAATCGGTTTGCCAACGTATACGCACTTAGCATCAAACTCGTGCACCAGTTCACAAACTTCGTTAACTGCATTTGGGCCTGATGTAATCGTTACTAGCGGCGTGGCCAGCAAGCCTTCTGCATCGCACTTAGCAACACCGATTCTCACTGAACCAACATCAAGAGCTAAGCGAACGCCGTTGACCATTTACTAGCTGCTAATCCCGCTGGCTGCTGCGGTGAATGCAGAATCGAGATTTGCCACACCCGAGCCGCCACCTTGTGCCATCTCAGGGCTTCCGCCACCCCTGCCATCCAAAGCCGGAAGCATTGCTTTGAGAACTGCAGCAGCCGATGCACCTGCATCACGCGCAGCCGAATCAGTTGTTACAACAACGGCAACTTTGTCATCTTCAATTGTTGCGCCAACTAGTACAAAGTTAGAAGTCTTGATACTGCCCTTGGCATTGGTCACTAAGTCACGCAGGTCGCCGGCTGAAGTTCCGGTGGGTGCTGTGAATCGGTACAGCGAAACTTCACCAACTCGCACTGCTTCACCAACAAGTGACTCAATGTTGCTAGTTAGCGCAGCAGTTCGGGCTTTTGCAATTTCCTTTTCCGCGGCCTTCAAACGTTCCATCATTTTGGAAATTCGCTCCGGCAATTCCTCAGCTCGCACCTTTGTCATCTCAGAGAGTTGAGCAACAAGATGATGTTCCCGTGCCAAGTATCGGTATGCATCTGCGCCAACGAGTGCTTCCACGCGCCGTACTCCAGCTCCAATGGAGCTCTCTGACAAGAAAGTGATAACGCCAAGTTGTCCTGAACGTTCGGTATGTGTGCCACCGCAAAGTTCCCGTGCCCAATCACCGACGCTGACAACGCGAACTTGGTCACCATACTTTTCACCAAACAGCGCCATGGCTCCAGTTGCTCGAGCCTGTTCTTGGGTCATCAATTCTGCAGTAACTAGCAAGTTATCTAGCAATACTTCGTTAACTCGAGCTTCGACATCAGATAGAACAGATTGCGGAACTGCTCCGGCACTTGGGAAATCAAATCGGAAGCGTCCAGGTGAGTTCTCGGAACCCATTTGAGTTGCGGTCTCGCCCAGTGCTTCACGGAATGCTTTGTGAACCATGTGTGTTGCAGTGTGAGCTCGGGAAATTGCAAGTCTGCGCTGAACATCCACTTGCGTAAGTGCACTAGCACCAACCGATGGTGCTCCCGATAAAACTCGTCCACGGTGAACATAAAGTCCTGGGACTGGAGTTTGAACATCGGAGACTTCGATTACGGAACCGTCACCCAGCGTGATCCGGCCATGATCAGCTAGCTGTCCGCCACCTTCGGCATAAAACGAAGTGCGATCCGTCAGTACTTCAACTTCATCGCCCTCGACTGCGCTCTTAACATCCACGCCATCAACAACAAGTCCAGTAACAACGCTCTCGGTTTGGGTTTCGGTGTAGCCAGTGAACTTAGTTACGCCGGACTTACCCATGATGTCGCGATAAACCGTTACGGCGGCAACGCCACTCTTTCGAGCAACTGAGTCTGCCTTTGCCCGGGAACGTTGTTCCTGCATTAAGCGCCGGAATCCTTCTTCATCAACGCTTAAGCCTTGTTCGGCTGCCATCTCGAGAGTTAGGTCGATTGGGAAACCAAATGTGTCATGCAGCGCGAAAGCTGAATCGCCACTGAGCACCTTTGTCTTAGTTGATTTCAAATCAGCAGCTGCTAAATCAAACATTGAAGTGCCGCGCTCAAGTGTGCTTAAGAAAGTTTCTTCTTCGGCAGCCGCAATGGACATGATGCGGCCTTGTTCGCTTAGAAGCTCTGGGTACTGCGGCGCCATTGCGGTAATGCTGGCTGCAATAAGTTCCTTCATCGAAGGATCGTTCGTTCCAAGTAAACGCATATTGCGAACCACACGACGCAGGATGCGTCGCAATACGTATCCGCGACCTTCGTTTCCAGGCAGGACGCCATCTGCAATCAAGAACGCACAGGTTCGCGCGTGATCAGCAACTACACGTAACGCAACATCAGACTTTGGATCGGCACCATACTTGCGACCACTTAGCTCGCTGGCTCGATCCAAAATGATTCGAGTTGTATCAATCTCGTAGATATTGTCTACGCCTTGAAGCAATGCAGCCATGCGTTCCAAGCCCATGCCAGTGTCAATACTCTTTGATGGCAGCTCGCCAAGAATTGGGAAGTTTTCTTTGCCTGGCCCTTCGCCACGTTCAAATTGCATGAACACAAGATTCCAAACTTCTAGGTATCTTGTTTCATCCGCAATCGGTCCACCTTCACGGCCATGTTCGGGTCCGCGATCGTAATAGATTTCTGAACACGGTCCACATGGTCCAGGCACACCCATTGACCAGTAGTTATCAGCCATGTCACGACGTTGAATTCGTTCCATAGGAACACCGACAACTTTGTGCCAGATGTCTACGCTCTCGTCATCATCTAAATAAACAGTTACCCAAAGCTTGTCTTCTGGGAAGCCGTAGCCACCTGCAGACACTGGTGAGGTTAGTAACTCCCACGCATATGGAATTGCTTTCTCTTTGAAGTAGTCACCAAAGGAAAAGTTTCCGCACATTTGGAAAAACGAAGCATGGCGAGTGGTCTTGCCTACTTCTTCGATATCTAAAGTTCTAACTACCTTTTGCGCGGAAACTGCGCGTGGGTAAGGTGGCGCAGCTTCACCTAAGAAATAGGGTTTGAACGGAACCATACCCGCGTTTACAAACAAAAGCGTTGGATCATCAAGTAGCAGACTGGCGCTAGGCACGACCGTGTGACCTTTGGACTCAAAGTAGTTCAAAAATCTGGATCGAATTTCAGCGGATTCCACTGCTATCAACTCTTTCTATTTAGTGTCAGGTTGCAGGTAAAAACCCACAATTCTGGCGCGCTATCCCCTAAACCCTAACGAACTAAGTAGGTTTCGGCTTAATCCCTACCCAGAATGGAACGAATTTTGCTCCAAACCTGACTCAAAACTGCTTCCTCACCACGATCGGTTGGTTGGTAATACTTGGCTTTGGTCAACGGGTCTGGCAGATAAACCTGTTCGCTCACTCCAGCCGCCTCATTATGTGGATACGAGTACCCAACCCCATGACCTAAATCTCCGGCCCGCGCATAGTGCGAGTCCCGCAAATGGGCTGGGACGGTTCCGATGTCACCGGTTCTAATGTCTTCGATTGCTCTATCTATCGCGAGGTAAGCGCTGTTCGATTTCGGCGCAAGGGCCAGCGCAATAGTTGCTTGCGACAAAGTGATTCGGGCTTCTGGCATACCGATTAGTGCCACAGTCTGAGCTGCCGATACTGCTAGCGACAGCATCGAGTTGTCAGCAAGTCCAATGTCTTCACTGGCGCTAATCATTAGTCGACGAGCGATGAATCTCGGATCTTCTCCAGCTTCAAGCATGCGTGCTAAGTAGTGCAGCGCAGCGTCGGGATCAGATCCACGAATCGACTTGATGTAAGCACTAATTATGTCGTAATGCTGATCTCCAGCTTTGTCGTATCGCACAACGTTGTGATCACTTGCTGAACTGATGTCATCAACCGTGATTTCGGAATGTGAATTACCGAGCGCCACTCCCGCAGCAGCTTCAAGCACTGTTAAAGCTCGCCTAGCGTCGCCACCTGCTAATCGAATCAACATTTCGAGTGCATCAGAAGTAATCGTGACTGCATCATTTAGTCCACGTGGATCTGAAATCGCACGGGTAATGACATTGGTGATCTCGGCTTCATCTAACTCCGACAGTGTCACCAAAAGTGAACGTGACATCAGCGGAGCGATAACTGAGAATGATGGATTCTCGGTAGTAGCAGCCACCAAAGTTACCCAGCCGTTTTCAACTCCTGGTAACAGAGCGTCTTGCTGCGTTTTATTGAAGCGATGTACTTCATCGACAAATAGAACGGTTGACACACCATAAAGTGACTTATTCTCTTGCGCCGCTGTGATTACTTCTCGCACATCTTTTACTCCAGCATTAATTGCCGAGAGCTCCATAAACTTTGCTGAGCCTGCTCTGGCAATTAGCTGCGCCAAAGTAGTCTTGCCAGTTCCAGGTGGACCCCACAGAATCACTGATGACTTGGTGTTAACGTCATTCGGTTGCAGGAGCTTATGTAATGGGCTTCCCGTTGCGATCGCTTTACGTTGACCAACGAACTCATCAAGAGTGCGTGGGCGCATTCGAACTGCAAGCGGCGAACCGCCAGATTCTTGATCAAAAAGCGAATCAGTCATCGCTAGCGTCTTGAGCGAATGGATCTGCGTCAATCCCAGCTTCAAGTCGCTGTTGATCTGTGATTGGAGTTGGTGCACTAGTTAGTGGGTCAAAGCCAGCGCCGGTCTTCGGGAATGCAATCACGTCACGCAGACTTGTAGCGCCTGAAAGCAGCATGCAAATACGATCCCAACCAAAAGCAATGCCGCCATGTGGTGGTGGGCCGTAAGCAAATGCATCAAGTAAAAAGCCAAACTTCTCACGCGCTTCTTCGTCGCTTAGACCAAGCAAACTAAAGACTCGCTCTTGCACATCACTGCGGTGGATACGAATTGAACCGCCACCAATTTCGTTGCCGTTGCAAACAATGTCATAAGCCCACGCCAAAGCTTTGTCTGGCGCTTCTTCAAACCGATCGACCCATTCTGAGTTTGGTGAAGTGAATGGGTGATGAACAGCAGTCCAGCCACCATCATCAGTCTTTTCAAACATTGGTGCATCAACAATCCAAAGGAAAGACCATTGACTCTCGTCGATCAGTCCACAGCGCTCGCCAACTTCTTGTCTAACTGCGCCTAACAACTGCTGGGTGTTGGACTTCTCGCCCGCCCCAAAGAATGCACAATCCCCTGGCTTAGCTCCTAAGTGTGCAGCTAGTCCTGAACGTTCTTCTTCAGAAAGATTCTTGGCAACCGGTCCTCCAAGAGTTCCATCAGCGTCAAAAGTTACGTAGGCCAGACCTTTAGCGCCGCGTTGTTTCGCCCATTCTTGCCAGGCATCAAATGCTCTACGTGGTTGATCGGCTCCCCCTGGCATTACAACTGCGCCGACATACTCATTCTGGAAAACTCTGAACTCAGTGTTCTTGAAATAAGCAGTGCAGTCAGACAATTCAATATCAAAACGTAGATCTGGTTTATCA
>JALRCB010000036.1 GCA_023257525.1 Candidatus Nanopelagicales bacterium | reverse complement strand
TAATGCAGATGAGCAGGAAACCCAAAGCCGGCACCATCCAAAGCGTGATCAAATTCGCGGCGCAGGCTACTTTTCTCGAATTGGCCCAGGAATTGTCACTGGGGCCGCTGATGATGATCCATCTGGAATCGGCACTTACTCCCAAGTTGGCGCTCAATTTGGGTACCGCTTTCTTTGGGCCGCGCCTGTACTGCTTCCTTTTGCTTTTGCGATTCAGGAAACCTGTGCCCGCATTGCTTTAGTTACCGGTCACGGTCTGGCAAGAGTTATCAAGGCACGCATGCCTACTTGGGTTCTGTTCGTGACTGTGTTTTTGGTCGCGCTTGCCAACACGGTAAACATCGCAGCGGACTTAAGTTCAATGGCAGCTGTGGTGAATATGTTTATTCCCGGGTCACAGCTATTGATTGTGGTCGTGATTGCAATCTTGGTAGGTGCCGCCGAGATTTTTATTCCTTATCATCAATACGCCAAAGTCTTGAGGTGGCTTTGTCTTTCACTACTGACTTATGTGGCAGTTCTCGTTGTTGCAAATGTCGATTGGGGCCAGGTAGCAACAGGACTTACCAATATTGATGTTGGTTGGAATCGTTTCGACATTGCAGCCATTATCGCGATTGCTGGAACCACGATTTCGCCGTATCTGTTTTTTTGGCAAGCAGCTGAAGAAGTTGAAGCATCCAATGAAATGCCCGACACTGCAATGAGCCATATTCGTGCCATGCGTGGTGATGTTCTGGTTGGAATGATTTCTGGAGTGTTCGTGATGTTTGCGATCATGACAACAACTGCAGCCACTCTGAATGCAGAAGGCATAACTCAGATCACCTCCCCTGAGCAAGCGGCAATGGCATTAGCTCCAATTGCTGGCGATGCTGCTGGGATCATCTTTGCTTTGGGAATTTTGGGAACGGGACTTTTGGCAGTTCCGGTTCTGGCTGGATCTACCGCTTATGCAGTCAGTGAAGCTATGGGTTGGCGGGAAAGCCTTGAGCGCAAACCTAGCCAAGCCAAACAGTTCTACGCAGTGATCGCGATTTCGATGTTGATTGCAGTTGCGCTTAACCTAATGGGAATCAATCCAATGCGATCACTTGTAGTGGCTGCGCTTCTTAATGGACTTACGGCACCAATTCTGATGTTCATTATTTGGTGGCTCGCTCGCGACAAGCGATTGCTCGGTGAGCATGCCTCACCATGGTGGTCGAGTTTATTAGTTGGAATTGGAGCCATAGCAATGGCTACGCTTCCGATCCTTTGGTTATTCGCGCCCGCTTAGGGCTTTGCGATTACTTTGAGTTAGTTAGCTTCCAAGCCAATGGCAGAACTGCGCCGGCAGCAACAGCCTTGATTGCATCTCCAATTAGGAACGGAACTACACCATTTGCAATTGCCCAGGCCATTGTGTTGCCTGTTGTGTAGGCAAGCCATGGGGCGCCAATTAAGTAGATAGTTGCGCTACCTGCGATGTACGCAAGCGCAGTAGTTGAAATCTTGGTGGTTGCGCCACGGCTTGCAATGCGTCCCACTACGTAGGAGGCAAGTACGAAGCCAATTAGATAACCACCAGTTGCGCCCATAACTGCTTCTCGTCCACCATTTGCTCCAGCCATAACGGGAGCACCAGCAACAGCCAGTGTTATGTAAAGAACTTGAGCCAGCACTGCGCGCTCAGCGCCAAGTGCGGCAGCTCCGACCAAAACTGCGAAAGTCTGAAGCGTTAGTGGCACAGGTGTGAATGGGAGCGGGATTGCGATCTGCGCTGAGATTGCTGTAAGTGCAGTTAGTCCTAAAACCAAGGCCGCATTGCGTACTCGCGACTTTGCTGCCCAAGTATCTACAAGTACTCCACTGATTGCTGTTGCGCTCATTGCATGTCCATTCACTTAGCTCCAGCACACGTTCTGTGCCCTTTGAAATACCCTACCTGAGGCAAATCACCCCGGAGAATTGGACAGGAAATCGGACAGGAATACCCTTTACTTGAAAAGGGGTAAGCAATGTTGCACTTCGAGCAATCGGAATTAGATCGAATTTTGACGTTTCCATCTCTGGTAGAAAATCTCAAGCAAGCTTTTGCTGGCACCTGGACTACCCCACTTCGTCAGCATCATGGCATGCCTGGAATCGATGCGGCCGGCGCTGAAGTTGAAAATGCACTCTTGTTAATGCCAGCTTGGACAGGGCCAGGCGATGAAAACTACGTCGGTGTGAAGCTGGTTGCGGTTTACCCAGGCAACGGGCAAATTGGACTGCCTAGCATTCATGGTCTCTATTACTTAATTGATGGCAACACTGGTCAGCCGCTAGCAACAATGGATGGCGCGCGTATGACAGTTTGGCGAACTGCGGCAGCCTCTGCACTTGCTTCAACATATCTTTCTCGTCCAGAAAGTTCGACTCTAACTATGATCGGCGCCGGTGCACTCAGTCCTTTTATGATTCGGGCTCACATGGCAGTGCGACCAATTCAAGAAGTATTTCTGTGGAACCACAACATCCGCAAAGCACATGAATTAGCTGAGCAACTTCGTAGTGAAGGATTGCCAGTTACTTCGCATCCTGATCTTGTGACTGCAGTCGGCAAGAGTGACATTGTTTCAGCGGCAACGCTAACTACTACCCCATTGATTTTTGGTAAGTGGCTAAAGCCAGGTACGCACGTTGATACGGTTGGTGCTTTCACGCCTACCATGCGTGAGACGGACGATGAGCTAATCAAATCTGTTTCTATCTTTTGCGATACCCGAACTGGCGCCCTTAAAGAAGGTGGCGATTTAGCAATACCAATTTCACAAGGTGTCATTACGCCAGACGATGTGTTGGCCGACCTGCATGACTTAACCCGAGGTGTGCATCCAGGTCGCACTTCAAATCATGAAATTACTTACTTTAAGTCAGTTGGAACCGCGCTTGAAGATCTTGCTGGCGCTATTGCGGTTTGGAAGAGTCGCTAAGAAGTTTCGACTTCGCCGTAAAACTCTCGCTTGATAACCGAGCGGGAGCGACGGGTTAGCCGGCGGTATTCATCAGTTAACTGCTGTCCACCGCGCAAGCCATACCCAAGTAAATGTGAAACTCGACTTAGTTCAATCAAGTCAGTTGGCACCGTATCGGTGGCTCTGCCTCTAACGAGCATCGAGGCATTCCTGACTCGCATCACTAATTTCCAGGCCGACTCAAGTTGAACAAAATCTGATTGCGAGATTAATCCGCTGACAACCTCTTGCCGCAGAGCTGGCATGGTTTCTGGGTTTGTGATTTCAGGAAGTTTAAAGCCGTGCTCGAGTTGTTTGACTTGAACCAGCCATTCGATATCAGAAAGTCCGCCTGGACCTAATTTGGTATGCAGCCCTGGGTCAATGCCACGTGGCAGTCTTTCAGATTCCATGCGCGCCTTAAGTCTGCGAATTTCGCGAAGCTCGGACTCAGGTAAGCCATCTGATTTATATCTAATTGGATCAATTAAGGAGATGAATTCTTTGCTTAGTGCTTCGTCGCCAGCAACTGGCTTAGCTCGAAGCAATGCTTGTGTTTCCCAACCCGAGGACCAATTTTGGTAGTACGCAGCAAATGAATCAAGACTTCGTACCAACGGGCCACTCTTACCTTCTGGTCTTAAATCTGCATCAATGGCAAGTTCAGGATCAGTGCTCGGCGCCATAAGTAACGTACGTAATTCATTTGCTATGGCGTGTGCAGCTTGGGCAGCTTGTTCTGGCGCGTTGGGATATGTGGAGTCATCAACGTCACCATAAACAAACATCACATCAGCGTCACTGCCGTAACTTAACTCACCACCGCCATACCTACCCATTGCAATAATGGAAAACTTTGGTGCGTTTGGTGTGTGGCTAACAATCGCAGACAGCGTTCCTGAAATCGTTGCGGTAGCCACTACTGCTAATTGATTTCCTACCGTTTCAATTTCGGTCAATCCAAGGATGTCTGAGGCGCTGATCTTAAATAACTCACGTCGGCGCATTGCGCGTAATGCCAGTACCGCTTCGGCAGGATCGTCATAGCGCTCTGCGGTCGCTAACGCCTCATCGAGTAGTTCCTTTTCCGATTTAGGCATGAGCGACTCTTCGGTCGCCAGAAAGTTAACGGCATCCGGGGACTTAAGTAATAGATCTGTTGCATACCTACTTGAACCCAAGATGATTGCTAGACGTTGCGCAGTAGCAGACTCATCACGCAGTAAACGTAAGTACCAAGGTGTTGTACCTAATGCTTCACTGACTCTTCTAAAGCCAAGTAAGCCCGCATCTGGGTCAGGCGTAGCTGCAAACCATTCCAGCATGACTGGAAGCAGGGTGCGCTGGATTACCGCCCGCCTAGTTACGCCCGAAGTTAATGACTCCAAGTGGCGCAATGCGCTATCGGGATCAACATAGCCAAGCGCTTTAAGTCGGCTTCTTGCATCATCTGCGGAAAGTTTTGAGTCGTTACTATCTAACTTGGCAACAGCCTGAAGTAGCGGGCGATAGAAGAGTTTTTCATGGATGCGTCTAACTTCGCGTGCGTGCTTTTTCCATTCCTTAGTTAAATCTGCAACTGGGTCTAGTGAGAATCCCATCGATCTGCCAAGGCGACGCTGGTCAGTCTCGTCAGTTGGCATGATGTGAGTTCTGCGCATACGGTAAAGCTGAATTCGGTGTTCTAAAGTTCGCAAGAATCGATAGGCCGCATCCAGCGTCGCGGCATCTTCGCGTCCTACATATCCCCAGGTAGCAAGTTGCTCTAGCGCCAAGAGGGTATTTGGATTTCGAACTAACTCATCCGTACGACCATGTACCATTTGAAGTAGTTGCACCGCGAACTCAACATCGCGCAATCCCCCTCGACCAAGCTTTAACTCACGATCGGCATCTTTGGCTGGCAACAGGTCGGTAACGCGCTCCCGCATCGCTTGCACGTCATCAACAAAGTTTGGTCGGCTAGATGCTTGCCAAATCAGCGGTGAGACTGCAGCAACGAAGTCATTTCCTAAATCAAAGTCCCCTGCCATTGGCCGAGCTTTAAGCAATGCTTGGTATTCCCAAGTCTGGGCCCAGCGATGGTAGTAATCCAGGTAGCTATCTAATGTCCTAACTAATGCTCCAGATTTACCTTCAGGGCGTAGTGCGGCATCAACGTCCCAAATTGTTCCTTCAGAAGTAACTGCCGAACATGCCTGCATTACCGCTTTAGCAATTTCGCTACCAATAGTTATTGCCTCTTGATCAGATGCTCCCGATGCCGGCTCGACCACAAACATGACATCAACGTCACTTACGTAGTTAAGCTCTCGAGCGCCACATTTACCCATAGCGATGACAGCCATTCGAACTTTGTCATCATCCTTAACATTGGAACGTGCAATAACTAATGCGCTAGCAATGACGGCGTCAGCTAAGTCACTTAAGGCTTGAGCGATGCCAGGAAGAATTGCCGTACTTTCATTTCCGGCACGAAGATCCACGGCTGCGATTGCACTGACTTGGCGACGGTAAGCCACTCTGAGCGCCAGCAGCGCTTCATCCCAGCCAAGTGTTGAAATGGCCTTTAACAAATCACTAAGCATCTGGGCGGCCGTTGGCACATCAGTAGTTTCGAGAGCGTAATTGATATGTGACGTATGGCGTTCCAAATGTTCTGTAATTGCTACTGAAGAACCGAGCAAGGTTGCTAGGTCACGAAACTTTTCTTCACCTAGCGAATCAATGTCGAGTCCACCGGAAGCAATTACTTTCGCTAGCGCAACAAGTGAAGCATCCGGGTCTGGCGAATCCTTGATGAATTCCAATTTGGCATCTAGCGCAGGCGAAGCATCCAAAGTGTCCTGGCACGCCTGGGTATTGGCAAAGCCCATGCGAGCCAGGCGGGCAAGTTGAGTAGATCCGCGTGCTTCACTCACAGCGCTTTAGCCTGTTGGTCCTTAACCAATTGCGCCCACGCTTGAAATGCTGGCTTCCAAGTCTTGATCAATTCTGCTTCGGCTGCCGCTACTTGCTGGCAAGCCTGTTCAATTGTGTGATCTAACTTTGCTAACTCATCATCGGTTGCAGCCCAAGATGAAAAAATCTCCGAGTCGATCTCGGGATGGAATTGCACGCCATAAACATTTTCACCCAATCGAAAGGCTTGTACTGGGCAGACATCGTTGCCAGCTAATACAACTGCTTCCTCTGGCAGATCCGTTATGTAGTCCTTGTGCCATTCAGCAGCAATCACGTCTTTGCCAGCAAGATGACCAAACACTGCATCTTGACTTGCATCAGAAGTTACTCGAAACGAAGCAACTCCAATTTCTGGAACTGGTGTTGGACCAACTTTGCCATCGACAGCTGCGGCAAGAAGTTGCCCGCCAAGACAAATTCCGAAAAATGGGATGTCGTTTGCAACTACATCTTTCATGAGGGATCGAGCGTCAATTAGCCAGGGGAATTCAATATCATCATTTGCGCCCATGTATCCGCCCATAGTTATGGCGCCTGAATACTTTGCTGGCAACGAAGCCGGAACGGTTTCACCACGATAAGCGTGAATCACCTCAACGTCTACGCCAACTTCACTTATCCATTCCCCAACGAGGGCGACGGGGTCGTCAATCTCATTTTGAATTACCAGTACTAATGGCCTCATTTAAAGCACCGGTAAATACTTATCAAGTTCGTATGCAGTCACTTGTGATCGGTACTCTTCCCATTCGGCACGCTTGTTGCGTAAGAAAAAGTCAAACACATGCTCGCCTAAAGTCTCGGCAACTAGCTCACTTTTTTCCATAACCTTGATGGCATCGCCTAGCGATTGTGGAAGTGGTGCGATACCCAGGGCTGTGCGCTCTGGTTCAGAAAGTGACCAAACATCATCTTCCGAGCCTGGCGGAAGTTCATATCCTTCTTCGATGCCCTTCATGCCAGCTGCCAACATCAAGGCAAACGACAGGTAAGGGTTGCAAGCAGAATCTAGGGATCGGAATTCAATTCGAGTTGAATTCCCCTTTGTCGGCTTATACATAGGTACCCGAATCAAGGCCGAACGATTGTTGTGACCCCAGCAAATAAAAGATGGTGCTTCCCCGCCGCCGCTTAGGCGCTTGTAGGAGTTAACCCACTGGTTTGTAACGGCTGTAATTTCTGGCGCATGCTTTAGTAAGCCTGCGATGAATTGACGACCGGTTTTTGAAAGTTGGTAATCGGCGCCGGCTTCATAGAACGCATTTCGGTCACCTTCAAATAAGGAAAGGTGCGTGTGCATACCTGAACCTGGGTATTGCGAGAACGGCTTTGGCATAAAGGATGCATAAACTCCTTGGGCTAAGGCAACTTCTTTCATGACAACTCGGAACGTCATGATGTTGTCTGCAGTTGTTAAAGCATCTGCATAACGTAAATCGATTTCCTGTTGGCCAGGAGCGCCTTCATGATGACTGAACTCAACTGAGATACCCATTGACTCAAGCATCGTGATTGCCTGACGCCTGAAGTCATAACCAACACCGCTGGGTGAATGATCGAAATAACCGACTTCATCAACTGGAACCGGCTGTTGGCCCTTTTCTGGTTGATTCTTGAATAAGAAGAATTCGATTTCTGGGTGGGTATAGAAAGTGAAACCTTTGTCGGCAGCCTTACTTAAGGCGCGAGTCAGTACGTGTCTTGGATCTGCCCAAGATGGAGAACCATCTGGCAACTGAATGTCACAGAACATGCGAGCAACGCTGTTCTCTTCACCGCGCCACGGCAGGATGGAGAAAGTTTCAGGGTCTGGCTTGGCCAGCATGTCGGATTCATAAACTCGGGCAAAACCTTCGATGGCAGACCCATCAAAGCCAATACCTTCAGAAAAGGCGCCTTCCAGTTCAGCTGGTGCAATCGCGACTGACTTGAGGGTGCCCAATACATCTGTGAACCACAGCCGCACAAAGCGAATGTCGCGTTCTTCGATGGTACGTAATACAAATTCTGTTTGCTTATCCACTAGACCATGATGAAGCCCTTGCGTTACGGCTGTGTTACATGGCAACTCGAACTGCATTTATGCTGTATCTGTGCCACAAATTCGCTTGGCTTTAGCGCAACTTAACCCTGTCGTCGGTGACTTGATTGGCAATAGTGCCAAGTGTCTCGAGGCTGTTAAGAATGCCGCCGCACAAGGTGCCGACGTTGTAGTGCTTCCGGAAATGATCATCACTGGTTATCCAGTTGAAGACTTGGCCCTTAGGCCCTCATTTCAAAATGCTTCTGAGCTTGCTACTCAGGATTTTGCTCTGGCACTCAAAGCCGCGGGACTTGGCGAAGTCTTGGTATTTGTTGGATACCTGCGACGGACCAACGACACCGAAGCCAAAACCTTAGGCATTCCACGTGGCGGTCCCATGAACTGCGCGGCAGTTATCTACGACGGCAAGATCCAAACTAGTTACGCCAAGCATCACCTACCTAACTACGGCGTCTTTGACGAGTATCGATACTTCGTTCCTGGAAATGATTCGGTTTTGATTCGCGCATTTGGTGTCGATATCTCTGTAGCAATTTGTGAAGACTTGTGGCAAGACGGTGGTCCAGTTTCGCAAGTTAAAGC
>JALRCB010000035.1 GCA_023257525.1 Candidatus Nanopelagicales bacterium | reverse complement strand
TGACAACGGTGCGGATACCACCACGTCAGTAAGTGCAGGTCTGCAGAAATCTGGACGAATCATTACCGCTGCAGCAGTTCTTATTGCGATCGTGTTTGCCTGCTTCATGACAAGTGGTGTGACTAGCATCAAGATGCTTGGTCTTGGAATTTCCTTCGCAATTTTGCTTGACGCCACAGTTGTTAGAGGTTTGCTAGTTCCCGCATTGATGCGGGTTGCTGGTGACTGGAACTGGTGGGCACCAAAGCCACTGCGAAAGCTACATGCTCGATTCGGCATTAACGAATAGTTGCTCGGAAACAATTAGTGGCAATCCTGATAGATCAAGCGCAATGGCCTTGGCGTGATTGGTTATGGTGTCACATGGTTAGCGACACATCAGTTGCTGAACTAAAGCAATTTGCATCAGAGCTTGGGCTACCAGATCGCGGATTTCAAGGTGACCACTTTGATGTCCCTGACCACATGCGCGAGATTGCGATTGCTGCTGGTGCCATTGAGGTCACTACCAGGGAAATATTAGAGGCCCTTTATGCCTCAGGACTTCGTAAACCACCAAAGCAACGGCATGGCAGGCCCGAGCAAGTTCCAATTCATCAGCCGTAACATCGCAGCTTGCGCAAGCGCAATACGCTTTCTGGCACAATGAACACATGACCTCAAACCAAATCAACAACACTCAAGTCAACCTTGCGAAGTTTGCTTGGATGTCGATAGTTGTCAGCGTTGTTGTATTTGGAATGAAAATGGCGGCCTGGTGGGCAACCGGATCAGTTGGCCTGCTCTCAGATGCCCTTGAATCGACAGTGAACATTGTCGCCGCAGTAGTTGCCTTGTTTGCCCTGCGAACTGCAATGAAGCCCGCAGATGAACTGCATCACTTTGGACGCGGCAAGGCCGAGTACTTCTCAGCTTCAATCGAAGGCTTCATGATTCTGCTGGCCGCGCTAATCATCGTCTACACCGCAATCGAGAGAATCATTACGCCTCGCGAGCTAGAACAAATTGGCTGGGGTCTAACCATTTCAACAGTTGCCGCTTTAATCAATGGCGGTACTGCATTGATCTTGTTGCGGGCCGGCAAACTTCATCGCTCTCCTGTACTAGTTGCTGATAGCAAACACCTAATGACGGACGTCTGGACTTCAGTCGGAGTTATTGTCGGTGTTGGGTTAGTTGTAGTCACAGGCTGGAATCGACTCGATGGCATTGTTGCTTTGGCAGTTGGATTGAACATTATTGTTACCGGAGTTAACTTACTTCGCAGCAGTACTGCTGGATTAATGGATAAAGCACTGTCAGATGAAGATCACCTAAAAATTGTGAAAGTCCTAACCAAATACGAAAGTGACGAAGTTAAGTTCCACGAACTGCAAACTCGAGAAGCAGGACGCCAACGCTTCGTTTCAATGCATGTTTTAGTGCCTGGAGCGTGGACCATTCAAAAAGGTCACGATCTATCAGAGAACTTAGAAGCAGACATTATTGCTGAACTTCCAGACACCATAATTACCACTCATGTGGAGCCACTGGAAGACGAACGTTCTTGGGCTGACCAAACCGAAGGCCAATATCGCTGGCGTTAGCTTTGCGCAACTTCCTTAGCAACTCGACGCTCAGTTAGAAAAGACATAAATGGAATTGTGCCAGCCAGCATGATCAAAATGGTTTTTCCAAATGACCACTTCAACTTTGTAGACAACATGAAAGTTGCCACAACATAAACCGGGAACAAATAACCATGAGCGGTCCAGGCTGCTGCATAGAAGGCTGGTTCTGGATTTTCAAGTACTCGAACTGAAATCAGGAACATAGTCAAAACCAAAAGTACGGATCCAACTACTACCGCCATGATGCGGTAGAACAGCCACTGCTTTGCAAAATCTTCACGATTCATTGTCATGTCCTAAGTCTGCATTACTTTCTGCGATTTCTGCGAATTCCAGCTCATCACGCGCCACTCTTACCCACATCATTGCAACGATTCCGGCAAAGAAGACCCAGTTAAATGTGTAGGCGACATTTCTCCAGTTCAAGCCTTTAACTACTGGTTCCATAAAAATTGGGCTGACTGGTAAAAGTGATTCAGTTACTGAAGTTGCGACCAGGTAACCGTCGTGCGCAATAGTTCTGGAATTCTCCACAATCAAATTTGTTGTCAAAGGTTCAATGTTGTTTACTAACTTCAAGCCTGGGACATCTTCACTCGGTTGCATAACGCCAGTAACTGTTGCCTCGCCAGTAGCTAATTCAATTTGATCTGGAGTTTCCGTAAACCCGCGTACGACTCCCAAACTAGATTCATCTGCGAGCTCCATGATGTCTACAACCCAATAGCCAACTGGGCCAACCCACTCAACTATGACTTCCGATTCAGGATCTGGACTGACCATTGACTTACCGTCAATCACGCGCTCTGGCATCAAAATTCTTTCATCGGGTTGCCAGGTACCGGTGACTGATGTTGGGATCCCAACTGAAGAAGCTGGAAGGTAATCGCGCAATGGGCTTAGTTCTTCAAACGAAAGTGTTGTGGCGCTCTGGGGTGGGACATAAGCCTGGGCCCGATCCCACTGCCAATATGCCAAAGCTAAACATGCGGCAACCGAAAAAGCCCCAAGGACATGTATCGCCAGTAGGCGAAGTGTGAAGTACCGATTCATAAGGACTTACTGTTCGGTATCGTCCTGCTCGAAATTTACTCGCTTGATATGTCGATTAAAACTAAATAACAAGATCACGACGGCAATCGTTAAGGCTAAGAAAACTAATCCACCGATTGGGCCTGGATTTACTTTCGAGGCATCAAATTCTGTTGATGACGGAAATGGCTCAGGCGAGGTTCCTGCGATTGAAGTGATAAATCTAAACATCTACTGTCCCCTTAGTCCTTCAAACAAATCTGTCTCTTCCACAATTTCACCAATTCGTGAAATAGCAAGTTCATAATCTTCAGTTGGCCAAATCTCAGCCAGTTTTTCATTCGGGATTACAAACCAACTGCCATTTGGATCGATTTGGGTTTCATGTGCCTTCAAGGCTGCTTCCCTAATTGGAAACCAATTTGCGCAATCAATTCGGGCTGTCACGCGATTGGTGACTAAATCTTCGTCTTCCCATTCGTCCAGCCACTCTTGGTATGGAGATTCAATTCCTAATTCAAGGCAAACGTCATGCATTGCTTGCACGCGTAACTTTGAAAACCCGTGGTGGTAGTAAAGTTTTGCAGCAGCCCAAGGTTCCTGGGAAGTTTTGTATTCAGGATTGGCAGCTTGCTCCCAAGCAAACATCGAAACTTCATGGGTTCTAATGTGATCTGGATGTGGGTAGCCACCATTTTCGTCATAAGTAGTAATTACGTGCGGTTTAAACTCACGCACGATTTCAACTAGGGGTGCGCTGACTTCTTCTAACGGCAGGTCAGCAAAGCAACCTTTTGGAAGTGGTGGCTTTGGGTCACCATCTGGCCAACCAGAATCTTCAAATCCGAGCCAACGATGTGAGACACCTAGGATTTCCGCAGCTCGCTTCATCTCGTCTTTGCGTACTTCAGATATCGATCTGCCTCCAAGCTCAAAGCCAGGATTCAAAATGTCGCCACGTTCACCGCCAGTACAGCTCACAACCATAATCTGCACACCTTCACTGATGTACTTTGCTGTGGACGCTGCACCTTTGCTGGATTCATCATCTGGATGGGCGTGAACTGCAAGCAATCGAAGTGGTTCACCGTTAGCGGGCAAATACCTTTCCACACCAGATTCAGTGAGGGTAGTTTGTGCCATGCCTCTATTCTCCACTATCTAGTTCAAGGACGTATTCTGGAGGGAGTATGCCAAACAATTCAAACCTTCCAGAGCACATCAAACTTCGATATGGTGTGCGCCGTAGGCGTGTGATTCCAGTATTGGTTGGCATCTTGATTGCTGGCGTGGTTTCGGGAAGCCTGGCTTACGCTGCGTTTCGCCAACAGAATCCAAGCGTCAGCGCCCAGCTCTTAACGTTCGAAATTGTTTCACCAACTCAAGTCAATGTGACCTGGGAATTAGCACGCGGTCCAGAACTCACTACTTATTGCGTAGTTCGAGCGCAGGACATATCCCGCACTGATGTCGGATATGCAACGGTGACTGTGGCTGGTGGTAGTAACTATGAGCAGATCACCTACCCGCTGGCTACAAATGGGCAGGCGGTATTAGCGGAAGTGCTGGGCTGCTCAAACTCCCAAAACATGCGGGTTCCCCCAGCAAATTTCCCACCAGGAGTGAAAATTCCTGAGCAGGTCGCACCTGGAGTCGCACCAACTAGCTAAATGCGCGTAATGTCTATCGAATGAACGAAGTTTGGTTGACCCAAGAAGCCTACGATCGACTCAAAGCTGAGCTTGAGCATCGCAGTGGCGAATTTCGCGAAGAGATTAAGGCACGTATCACTGCCGCTCGCGAAGAAGGCGACTTAAAAGAAAACGGTGGCTATCACGCGGCTCGAGAAGAGCAAGGCAAGAATGAAGGTCGCATCCGCCAGCTAACAAAGATGCTTGAAGCTGCTCAAATTGGAACCCCTGAAATTGAAGAAGGTATTGTTTCCCAGGGCATGGTTGTAACAGTTAACTTCCCAGATTTAGATGACACCGAAACATTCCTACTTGGTTCACGCGAAGAAGCTGCACATACTTCGATCGACGTCTACTCGCCTACTAGCCCAATGGGTGCGGCAGTTCTTAATCAAGAAGTTGGCGCTGAAATCTCTTACGAGACACCTTCAGGTAAAACACTTCGCATCATTATTGTTTCCGCGGAACTTTACGTTCCTTAGAACTACTTATTACGCGTTTTGAATGCGCGGACAGCTAGCGGTGCAAAAATCGCTAACAGCAAGAAGCAGTACGCGAATGAAAGCTGAACTGGGTAGCGCTCCGGAAATGAATCTCCAATTAACGGTGTTGGGTTTCCAAACAACTGACGAGCTGCAAGTGCTAAACATGAAACCGGATTCCACAGCACGAATGGCTGTAGCCAACTTGGCATTGTTGCGACCGGCGTAAAGATGTTGGATGCAAAAGTAAACGGGAAAATCCAAGCTAAGCCTGCGGTGCCAGCAACTTCAGAGTTTGGCATGTGCAACCCGATCCAGGCGCCAACCCAAGTAATTGCATAAGCAAATGAGGCAAACATCAAGTAAGCCAGAGCGGCATCCGAGAAACCATTATGAATTCTCCAGCCAACGGCTAAACCTGTGATCGAAAGAATCGCGATTACCAGAATGTTCTGAAGCAACGAAGCCAAAGTATGTCCAGTTAGAACCGCACCTGGGCGCATTGGCAAGGAACGGAATCTATCCATAATTCCCTTGCTGGCGTCTTCGGTAATTCCAACTGTGATTCCAGCAACCGCAAACATAACGGTCTGAGCCAAAATTCCCGGAATCAAGTATTCGCGGTAAGCCTGAGCTCCACCTGGGCCAACGTCAATTGCGCCACCGAACACAAACGCGAATAGCAAAACAAACATGACCGGCTGAATCAAAGCAAAGAACAATGATTCTGGAACCCGAGTGATTTTCAGTAAATGCCTGCGGGAAACCGAAATACTGTCAGTAATCAACCAACCAAAGCGAGGGCGTGGTGCCGTAACTTCCTTAACTGAATCTGTTGTCAAAGTACTCATGATTAGCTCCTAGCCTTTCGTCCACGTCGGCCCTTGGCAGGTTTGGACACTTCTTCAGTATTTTCGGTTGCATGACCAGTCAAGCTCAAGAAGACGTCATCAAGAGTTGGACGACGTAGCGCAATGTCGGCGATCGAGATCTTGTTCTCGTCAAGCTTGCGAACTATGTTTACGATCGCAGTTGATCCACCAGCAACTGGTAACAGAATGGTTTTTGTTAAATCTTCAGTAATCGCTGGAGCTGATCCAAATTCCTGAATCAAGCCTGCAGCATTCGCTACATCTCCAACTGATTCAACAACTATCTCAATGCGGTCACCGCCAACTTGAGATTTAAGTTCGTTAGAAGTTCCCTTAGCAATTACATTGCCGTGATCCAAAACAACTATTCGATTTGCGAGTTGATCTGCTTCTTCTAAGTATTGAGTTGTTAGTAAAACCGTCGTGCCTTCTGAAATCAAATCTTCAATAACTTCCCACATACCTTGACGACTGCGTGGATCAAGACCAGTAGTTGGTTCGTCTAGGAACAAAACATTTGGACGACCGATAAGAGATGCCGCTAAGTCAAGGCGTCGACGCATGCCACCCGAGTAACCTTTGATTCCGCGATCTGCTGCATCTGACAAATCAAAGCGATCCAGAAGTTCAGCTGCGCGCTTAGCTGCATCGAACTTGCTTAAGTGAAATAGGCGTCCAAAAAGTTCTAGATTTTCCCGGCCTGTGAGGTACTCATCAACGGCTGCATACTGTCCGGTTAGTCCGATGACGCTGCGGACTTCGTCTGGCTGAGTTGCAACATCAAAGCCACCAACGCTGGCGGTGCCACTGTCTGCTTGAAGTAAGGTGGCCAGAATTCTCACCGTAGTTGTTTTACCTGAGCCATTAGGTCCAAGTAAGCCAAGGACAGTTCCTTGCTCAACTTCGATGTCGATTCCATTCAGTGCAACTACATCTCCGTAGGCTTTCGCCAATCCAGTTGCTTTTATTGCCAGTGTCATGTTCGCCTAAATCCTTAAGGGTGTTACTTAATACCCTTAACTTACCAGTGGGCATAAACCGAAAATCCCACAGATACCAGTCCGCACTTTTAATTGTGTGGGTTAAGTCACGCAATATTCAAGGAAATTAGATTGTTCAGCCAAGGCGTGCCAATATTGACCAGTGCAGCCCGTAACTCTTGATGACATAAATGACGCCGCCAAGTTATTGGATGGCGTAATCAAGAAGACTCCCTCGATCAGCGCAGGCTGGATTGAAAAGAAGTACGGAGTCGATGTCACATTCAAGTGTGAAAATCTTCAGCGAGCAGGTTCCTTTAAAATTCGCGGTGCGTATAACCGAATTGCTCGATTAACTCCAGAGCAACGAAGTAAAGGTGTAGTTGCCGCAAGCGCGGGTAATCACGCCCAAGGCGTTGCACTAGCCGCCCAGATTCTGGGAATCAAAGCAACCATCTTCATGCCAGAAGGTGCAACTCTGCCTAAGTACCAAGCAACACTTGGCTACGGTGCCGACGTAATTTTTTCTGGCAAAACAATTGACGAAGCACTAATGGCTGCCAGCGCATTCTCGGATGAAACCGGTGCAGTCTTTATTCACCCGTTTGATCACGAACACATCGTTGCAGGGCAAGGCACTATGGGCCTAGAAATCTTGGCCCAAAATCCTGATGTGAAAACCGTTGTCGTATGCACTGGTGGTGGAGGTTTGCTAGCTGGAACTGCACTTGCAATCAAGAGTTTGCGACCAGACATTAAAGTGATCGGGGTTCAAGCCGAAATGGCTGCCGCTTACCCACCATCACTTGCAGCTGGCTCACCACAAATGCTGCCAAAAATGTCAACTATGGCTGATGGTATTGCGGTTGGAAAACCGGGAGATGTTCCATTCAAAATCATTCAGCAACATGTTGACGAGATTAGAACAGTTAGTGAAGCCTCACTGGCACGCGCACTGCTACTAACTTTGGAACGCAGCAAGCTACAGGTTGAGGCTGGTGGTATTGCTGCAGTTGCAGCCATCCTGGATGATCCAGATTCTTTTGATGGTCCGGTGGTTGCGTCTCTATCCGGTGGCAACATTGATCCACTGCTGCTTAGCCGGGTATTACGAACCGGCCTAGCAACCTCAGGCAGATTCTTGATGGTGCAAGTTAGATTGAGCGACCAGCCAGGATCGCTTGCAAAGCTCTTGGCTTGTGTGGCAGAACTTGGAACCAACATCATTCAAACTTCACACACTCGCATGAATCCAGCATTAGCAATCAGTGAAGTTGATGTTGAACTTGAACTAGAAACGCGAGGCTTTGAACATCGTGATCAGATCTTGGCTCAAATTGTTGCCAATGGTTTTGAAATTGTGACTTACTACTAAACATGCGCAAATTACTCGATCGATACTTTAAAGACCTTCCCAGCGAAGTTGCAGTACTAACCGCTGTCGCATTTTGTGTCGCACTTGGATTTGGAATTGTTGCCCCGATCATTCCGGTCTTTGCCCAAACTTTTGAAGTCTCAGCTTTCGCTGCCAGTTCAGTAATCAGCGTTTTTGCTCTGATGCGATTTGTTAGTGCTGCGCCAAGTGGATGGTTAGTCAACAAATTTGGCGAACGAAGCGTACTTTGGATTGGACTAAGTATTGTTTCGCTTTCCAGCGCCTTGGCTGGCTTTTCTCAAACTTTTGAACAACTGATTTTTCTTCGAGGCATTGGTGGCACGGGCTCAGCAATGTTCACAGTGTCTTCAATGTCTTTGCTGCTTCGAACGGTTGATGGCGCACATCGTGGCCGAGCAGCCAGCACTTACCAAGGTGGCTTCCTATTCGGAGGTCTAGCAGGACCAGCTGTTGGTGGACTTGTTGTGGGCTTGAGTATCCGCGCACCATTCTTTGTTTACGCTGCAACCCTTACTCTCGCTGCCCTAACTGCCTACTTTGCACTTCCTAAGGGCCTGGGACATCCGACGAAAGACACTTCAGGATCGAACGAAGTTCAAGAGC
>JALRCB010000034.1 GCA_023257525.1 Candidatus Nanopelagicales bacterium | reverse complement strand
TGAGCCAACGCGTGGCTGGACTTTCTTCGGCAACAATTGCGCGCCGCGCAACTTCAATTCGAATGTTCTTTGCTTGGGCTACTCATACCAAGTTGATTTCCGAAGATCCTGCTAGCGCATTAGTGATTCCAAAAGTGAGCAAGAAATTGCCACACATTTTGCAACAGAACCAAGCTGAGAATGTCATGGAGCGCGCTGCGCTTCGAGCCGATGACAATTCGCCAACTCACATTCGTGACCAAGCTATGTTGGAACTTTTGTATGCAACGGGAATACGTGTTGGGGAATTGGTTGGACTAGATATTCATGACCTTGATCCAACTCGTAGAACTATTCGAGTACTTGGTAAAGGTTCGAAAGAACGCGTTGTGCCATATGGCGCAATTGCTGAAAAAACTGTTGAGAAGTATTTAGCAATTTCACGCCCTGCACTTTCAACAGATTCAAGTGGCGCTGCGCTGTTCTTAGGTTCGCGCGGAAAGCGAATTGATCAACGAGTTGTAAGAACTATGGTTCATGAAGTTTTATCCAGCCTTGAAGGTGTGCCAGATCTTGGGCCGCATGGTTTGCGACATTCAGCTGCTACGCACTTGATTGAAGGTGGCGCAGACATTAGAGCAGTGCAAGAGATTCTTGGTCACTCAAGTTTGGCCACCACACAGCTTTATACCCACGTGTCTATGGACCGACTCCGCGCTGTGTTTGAACAGGCACACCCAAGGGCTTAATCCCTTGGGTGCGAGTAAACACTGTCGAGAGCGTAGGCAGTAACCGCACTCGCTTTTGAACTAGCGAAAGTGGATTCAAGTATTTCGCGCCCTGAAGTAATCCCCAATGTAAACAACTAACTGTTGCTTGAGATGAGCAGTGACTTTCACCCGCGCTTAGCGTTCCAATCACATCACCAACTCGAACTCGCGATCCAACAGTTACCGAGGCAGTGACGGGTTCGTAAGTTGTTCGAAGTCTTCCGTGCTTGATTACCACCACGCCTTTGCCAGCAACTAGACCAGCAAACGTAACTACGCCAGTGCCAGCGGCTAGAACTAGATCACCGCTTTGCCCAACCAGATCAACACCGCGATGACCTGGCAACCAATTCTGGGCAGGGCGATCAAAGCCAGCACTGAGCGAAGCTGGCTTCAATGGCCAGTCCCATTGCTTTGCACCGTGGGCTGGACTGGGCTGAGTTAATCCGGCGACCAAAACGATCGCCGAGGTTAAAACCCTAAGTATTGGGCGAAAAACCACAGATTCCATAGGACAAGGATCGCCTTGATCCGAAAGGACCCCAATCCTGCCAAGCCTGCTGTGGAATGGCTCAGGCTGTGGTTTTTTGGACACCAAAACCCCCATAAACTAGGGGTTGCACCTAGCAATAGGTGACTTCACAGGTTCAACAAAGTGAATCGAAAGACCATCGGTCCTGGCAACGGGCGGTCTCCGACACGAGAACCAAGGATGACTTCAACCGAAGTCATACAAACCGCAATGAGGTTGGTTAACGCCAGCCTAAGAAATAGGAGTACAACCATGGCCGTCGTATCGACGCGACAGCTGCTGGATAACGGTGTTCACTTCGGACACCAGACCCGCCGCTGGAACCCAAAAATGAAGCGCTTTATTTTCACTGAGCGCAATGGCATTTACATCATCGATTTGCAGCAGTCACTTGCTTACATTGACCGCGCATACGAATTCGTTCGCGAAACCGTAGCTCACGGTGGCACCGTTCTTTTCGTTGGCACCAAGAAGCAGGCTCAGGAAGCAATTGCAACTGAAGCTGCTCGCGTTGGCATGCCATACGTAAACCACCGTTGGTTAGGTGGAATGCTTACAAACTTCCAGACCGTTTCAAAGCGTATTTCTCGCATGAAGGAACTAGAGCAGATCAACTTTGATGATGTTGCTGGTTCAGGTCTGACCAAGAAAGAACTTCTAGTTCTTCGTCGCGAAAAAGAAAAGTTGGAACTTGTACTAACTGGTATTCGCGATATGCAGAAACTTCCAAGTGCAATTTGGGTTGTTGACACAAACAAAGAGCACATTGCAGTTGGCGAAGCTCACAAGCTAAACATCCCAGTTGTTGGCATTCTTGACACCAACTGTGATCCAGATGTTGTGGACTACCCAATTCCAGGAAATGACGATGCACTTCGCGCTGTTGGTTTACTAACTCGCGTAATTGCAGATGCAATTGCTGATGGCTTGATGGCGCGCGCAGGCGGTGCAGTTGCTGGTGCACCTGCAGACGCAGCAGTTGAGCCACTAGCGGACTGGGAAAAGGAACTTCTAACTGGAACTGCAGATGCAGCGCCAGCTGAAGCGCCAGCTACCGAAGCACCTGCTGCTGAATAAGCATTCGTAACTGCGGGCATAACTTTGCCCGCAATTACAACACTCGTTATCCAATACCTACTGACCCCAAAACTAAAAGGAAATAAATCATGTCTATTTCAGCCGCGGACGTAAAGAAACTTCGCGACATTACTTCAGCCGGAATGATGGAGTGCAAGAAAGCACTTGAAGAATCAAACGGTGACTTCGATAAGGCTGTAGAGCTACTACGTATCTCTGGAGCTGCAAAAGCTGCAAAGCGCGGTGCCGAGCGTGAAACTTCTGCTGGCATCGTTGCCCAAAATGCAGGCGTTCTTGTTGAACTACTTTGCGAGACTGACTTCGTAGCAAAGAGCGAAGACTTCTTGAAACTAGGTGATGAAATTGCAGCTGCAGTTAAGGCATCAGGCGCTAAGGATTCAGCCGCCGCCGCCGCACTAACTCTTGGTAGCGGAAAGACTGCAGAACAAGCAGTTGCAGATATGGCTGCAGTAATTGGCGAAAAGATCGAACTAGGTCGCGTAGCCAATCACGAAGGTGACGTTGCGGTTTACATGCACCGTCGTTCAGCAGATTTGCCACCCGCAGTTGGCGTTTTGGTTTCCTATTCAGGATCTGAAGAAGCAGCTCGTGCTGCCGCTATGCAGATCGCTGCGATGCGCCCAAGTTACCTAACTCGGGAAGAAGTTCCAGCAGATGTAGTAGAAAACGAAAAGCACATTGCTATGGAAACTGCCAAAGAAGAAGGCAAGCCAGAAGCTGCACTTCCAAAGATCGTGGAAGGCCGTGTAAATGGTTTCTTCAAGGACAACTGCCTTCTAGAGCAGTCCTCAGTTATCGATAACAAGAAGTCCGTTAAGCAGGTTCTGGAAGAAGCCGGAACTAGCATCACCAGCTTCACCCGAATAGAAATTGCTGGCTAACTAGCAATCTCTAGCCTCTTTTGGCGCTACCTCCCGACTGTGATCCAGCCGGTGGGATAGCGCCAAAAGTATTTTGTGGGGAAGTTTTATAAGGACCATATTTTGGTGGGGTCTGTGCAGACTTTTTCGGGTAAGTAAGGCAAGATTAAGGGCGTGAGCACATCTGAAAAATCCATCTGGCCGGGTGTTCCGCAAGGTGGCTGGAAGC
Organism: Candidatus Nanopelagicales bacterium; assembly: GCA_023257525.1. Taxonomy (GTDB): domain Bacteria; phylum Actinomycetota; class Actinomycetes; order S36-B12; family UBA5976; genus UBA5976. Next base: position 6,026 of record JALRCB010000034.1, on the reverse strand, counting down.
GCGTACTTCTAAAGCTTTCCGGTGAAGCCTTTGCTGGCGAAGGAAAACTAGGTGTAGATCCAGATGTCGTTAATGACATCGCTCGCCAAATTGCTGAAGTAGTTCAATCTGGAGCTGAAGTCGCAGTTGTTATCGGTGGTGGTAACTATTTCCGTGGTGCCCAGCTAGCTGAGCGCGGTATGGATCGAGCTCGAGCTGACTACATGGGTATGCTCGGCACCGTCATGAACTGCCTAGCGCTTCAGGATTTTCTCGAAAAGCAAGGTGTTGCCACTCGAGTTCAGACTGCAATTCCAATGAGCCAAGTTGCCGAGCCTTACATTCCAGGCCGCGCCGTGCGTCACTTGGAAAAAGGCCGCGTAGTTATCTTCGGCGCGGGTCTTGGTACTCCTTACTTCAGCACTGATAGTTGCGCCGCTCAGCGCGCACTTGAAATTGGTTGCGAAGTTGTTTTGATGGCTAAGGGTGTGGATGGCGTTTACGACGACGACCCTCGCACAAATTCTTCAGCTAAACGCTACGAAAACTTAAGTCATGACGATGTGCTAACTCAAAATCTTAAAGTTGCTGACGCCACAGCAATCAGTCTTTGCCGCGACAATGATCTGCCAATCGTAGTTTTCAATTTGCTAGTTGATGGAAACATCGCTCGCGCAGTTCGTGGAGAAAAAGTCGGAACCCTAATTAAGACCAGTCGCTAGAGGATTTGAGTAGAGATGATTAACGAGACCTTAAAAGATGCCGAAGAAAAGATGGCAAAGGCAACTGAAGTAACTCGAGAAGAATTCACCACCATTCGGGCCGGTCGCGCCAACGCTGCACTATTTTCCAAAATCATGGTGGAGTACTACGGAACTCCGACACCGCTGCAGCAGGTTGCTTCGATCCAGACTCCAGAACCACGTGTAGCTGTTGTTACTCCGTTTGATAAGTCTGCGCTTGGCGCAATTGAGCGTGCGATTCGCGATTCTGATTTAGGTGTTAATCCTTCAAATGATGGCGCAATTGTTCGGGTACCGTTCCCACAATTAACTGAAGAACGCCGTAAAGAATTCATCAAGGTAGCTAAGGCAAAAGCCGAAGATGCTCGCATTGCAATCCGCAATATTCGCCGCAGCGCCAAGGAAGCCCTAGAAAAAATGGCTAAAGATGGCGATGTAGGTAAAGATGATGTGGCTCGCGCTGAAAAGGCTTTAGAAGACTTAACTACCAAAGCTGTAGGCCACATTGATGACATGCTTAAGCACAAAGAAGCTGAACTTCTAGAGGTCTAGTCAATGACTTCTAACCAAACCGATTACGGCAAAGCCGGAAGAAATCTGCCGGCAGCAACTGCAGTCGGAATTGGACTCCTAGTCACGGTTATCGCATCACTTTTCATTGATGTTCGATTCTTTGCAATCTTGGTTGCTTTTGCAATCACACTGGCAGTGCGTGAGCTAAGTAAGTCGCTTGTAGTTGGTCTTTCTGATCGCATGAGCATTTTGCTACAAATCTTGGCGCCAGCAATTGTGGTGTCTGCTGCAGTTTGGGGTATTGAAGGCTTACTTGCAACATTTGTTGGCAGCTCACTCATAGTGCTGACTGTTCGACTTCTTGATGGCCAAGAAGCTTACGTTCATCATGTATCACGCTCGATCTTTACTTTGGTCTACGCTCCGCTGCTTGCAGGTTTTGCAGTCTTGCTATCCACGCAAGAAAACGGTGCCTGGAAAGTGCTTGCCTTTATTTTGCTAACCGCAGCAACTGATCTAGGTGGTTATGCAGCAGGTGCAATTTTCGGCAAGCATCCGATGGCACCAAATATCTCTCCAAAGAAATCGTGGGAAGGCTTTGCGGGCGCACTGGTTCTTCAGCTAGTTGTTGGAGTGGTTCTCTGGGTTTATGTCTTTGATCAACCATGGTGGGAAGGTGCAGTCGTTGGCTTTGTATTGATGCTCACTGCAACTATCGGAGATCTTGTTGAATCCATGATTAAGCGCGACCTTGGCATTAAGGACATGGGATCTTTGCTACCGGGACATGGTGGCGTAATGGATCGCCTCGATTCGTTAGTTGTCAATGCCTTTATGGCGTGGCTGCTATTTGAATTTTTTCTCTAACTAGCAATGTGCCCGTAGGCTAAAGGCATGCCTGCACCTGGTGAATTGATTATGGTCGAACCAAAGCGACCAAAGCCACCTAAGCATTGGTCCGATTGGACTGTTGAAGAACGCAAGGCTCAAGTTGTTGAACTTGGACTACCAGGATTTCGGGCAGATCAGTTTTCTCGTCAGTGGTATCAGCGCCTAAACAATGACACAGCCTCCTGGACTGATGTCCCAGCAGATATGCGTGAGACCGTTAAGGATTTGCTGTTTCCAGATTTAATGACCAGCGTTCGGGAACTTAAGTGCGATAACGGCGCAACAGTTAAGCAAGTTTGGAAGCTTTTCGATGGTGTATTGGTTGAGAGTGTTTTAATGCGTTACACCGACCGAGTAACAATGTGCATTTCGTCCCAAGCTGGGTGCGGCATGAACTGCCCATTCTGTGCCACGGGACAGGGCGGACTAACTCGAAACCTTTCTACAGCTGAAATTGTGGAACAAGTTTTGGCAGGCGCTCGCTCGCTTGCAAAAGGTGAAATTGATGGTGGCATAGGCCGAGTTAACAATTTGGTGTTCATGGGCATGGGCGAACCTATGGCCAATTACAACAGTGTCATTGGTGCAATTCGCCGATTAACTGAACCTGCACCTGCTGGTTTTGGAATGTCTGCACGTGGCATCACTGTTTCAACCGTTGGTTTGGTTCCTCGGATGCGCCAATTAGCTGAAGAAGGTATCCCGGTCACGCTTGCTGTTTCGCTTCATGCACCAGATGATGAGCTACGCGACACATTGGTACCGATTAACACTCGATTCAAAGTGCAAGAAGTCTTAGATGCCGCTTGGTACTACGCAGACCAAACTGGCCGTCGAATCTCAATCGAGTACGCGATGATCAAGGACATTAATGATCAAGCTTGGCGCGCTGACTTACTTGGTGAAAAACTCGCCGGCAATCTGGTGCACGTAAATCTAATCCCACTAAATCCAACGCCTGGTTCTAAGTGGACTGCCTCACGCCCAGAGGACGAAGATGAGTTCGTTCGTCGCTTAAAGAGTCACGGCGTCCCAGTTACTGTGCGCGATACTCGCGGACGTGACATTGATGGTGCTTGCGGTCAGCTTGCTGCTGCCACCAAAAACTAACCTTTTCGCACGCTTCAGACTCGCTCAGTCCTGATTAGTGATAGACACTTCCTATGAGTGATTACCAGAGGGCTTACGAACAAAGCTTGTCCGACCCAGCAGGATTCTGGGGTGAGGCTGCCAAGTTAGTAAAGTGGGATAAAGCTCCAAAAGTAGTTTTGGATGACAGCAAAGTTCCCCTGTATCGCTGGTTCTCTGATGGCATGTTGAACACCTGCTACAACGCACTGGATCGCCACGTTATCGATGGTCGCGCGGAACAACCGGCGGTGATTCATGAAAGCGCAATCACTGGCAAATCATCAGTTCTGACTTATGCCCAAATGCTAGAAAAGACAGCTCGGTTTGCCGGCGCTTTGCGTATGGCAGGGGTTGAAAAAGGGGATCGAGTTGTTATCTATATGCCGATGGTGCCCGAAGCCCTAATTGCCATGCTGGCCTGTGCCAGATTGGGCGCAGTACATTCCGTTGTGTTCGGCGGCTTTGCTCCAGCTGAGCTCGCAGCCCGAATTGATGATGCAAAGCCAAAAGTGATCGTGTCTGCCTCATGCGGTCTAGAACCAACTCGAGTCGTGGAATACAAACCAATGCTTGATGAGTCAATCGCACTTGCAACTCATAAGCCAAGCCGATGCATAATCCTGCAGCGTGAGCAACACCCAGTTGAACTTGGTCCACTTGATATGGACTGGAAAGATGCCATGGCAATGGCAGAGCCTGCCGAATGTGTTTCGGTTGCAGCTACTGATCCGCTTTACATTTTGTATACCTCGGGTACAACTGGAAAACCTAAAGGTATTGTGCGCGACAATGGTGGTCACGCTGTTGCACTGACTTGGTCCATGAAAAATGTTTACAACATCGAAGCCGGAGACATGTGGTGGTCGGCATCAGATGTTGGCTGGGTGGTTGGACATTCCTACATTGTTTACGCACCACTATTTGCTGGAGCGACAACTATTGTCTTTGAAGGCAAGCCAGTTGGTACGCCAGATGCTGGAACTTTCTGGCGAGTGATTGAAAAATACGGTGTCAAGGGATTGTTTACTGCGCCAACTGCAATCCGCGCAATCCGCAAAGAAGATTACAACGCAGATTTCATCAAGAGTGCAGATCTATCAAAATTTGAAAACCTATTTCTTGCCGGTGAACGCTTGGATCCTGATACTTATCATTGGGCAACAGAAAATCTTGGCGTCCCAGTAATTGATAACTGGTGGCAAACCGAAACTGGCTGGCCAATTGCGTCTAACCTGCGCGGTCTTGAACCAATGCCAATTAAGCCAGGATCGCCAACGGTAGCTATTCCTGGTTATGAAATAAAAGTGCTTGATGAATCAGGTAAGGAACTGCCGGCTGGAACTGAAGGCAACATCGCGATCACTTTGCCATTGCCACCTGGAACTTTGCCAACCCTTTGGGGAGATGACCAGCGCTACATCGATTCCTACTTAACAGTCTTCCCGGGAATGTATGCTAGTGGTGACGGTGGCTACATCGACAAAGATGGATACGTCTACATCATGGGTCGCACCGACGATGTGATCAACGTTGCTGGACATCGCCTCAGCACAGGTTCACTTGAAGCTGTTGTGGCAACACATGAGTTAGTTGCAGAATGTGCCGTTATCGGAGTAGCTGACGCAATCAAGGGCCAAATTCCAAAGGCATTCGTGGTACTAAAAGCTGGTGCCCAAGCAGATGCCGAAGAATTGCGCAAACAGATTGTGGCACTAGTTCGAAAAGAAGTTGGTCCAGTTGCAGCCCTGAATGAAGTTGTCGTTGTGCCCGGCCTACCAAAAACTCGATCTGGCAAAGTTCTTCGCAAGACTATGCGGGGGATTGCAGATGGCAAACACGTGGATATCCCAAGCACAATCGAAGATGCATCTATTTTGGACATTTTGCGCCCACTACTTAGAGTCGAATCCTAAAAATCACCCAAATAAACGTTAATTGGTAGGTCACAAGTCATAGGGTTGAGCCATGGCTCTTTCAACTACAACCCGTAAATCTCTATTCGGAATCAACGCACTAAGTGCTTGGATCGGTTTCGGTATGTCCACCTTCATCGAGCTCTTTGGGCTTGTTGAACCATTAGATACAGGCGAACCCCCAGTTACCTCGCTGTTTGGTCACACTGGTGACTATGCATCAGGTCTGGCGGGCGCACCAGAGCGACTAATTGACTTGTTTAGCTACTTCACAATTTGGAGCCAAATTGTGGTTGGCGTTGTAATGACACTGCTTTACTTAAATCCAGGGCGTGATGGAAAACTTTTCAAGGTTTTCCGCATCGACAGCATCTTGATGATCACGGTTACTGGCGTGGTTTACAACTTGTTACTTGGTCCGAATTACCCGCCGCAGGGACTTAATCAAATCTCCAGCCCAATTCAGCACACCATAACTCCATTAATTACGGTGTTGGTGTTTGTTATTGCTGGGCCACGAGGTTGGTTCACACTTAAGAACATCGCAGCCGCTCTGGTTTTGCCAATAATTTATGTTTTCTACACCCTCTTCCGTGGCGCAATCATCGGCAAGTATCCGTATGACTTCTTTGACGTTGTGTCATTTGGCTACGCCTATGTTTTGACTTTCGTTATGGGAATTCTGTTCGCTTCGATAGTTGTCGCTGGCATCTATTGGGGTATTGATAAGGCATTAACCCGTAAACCAAAAAACGTATAAGGAGCAAAATGTCAGACAACAATGCCGGCTTCACGCCACCACCAGCACCACCCGTTGGCTTCTCAGAAGTAGCAAAGCATGATCCGAGCGAAAGCA
>JALRCB010000033.1 GCA_023257525.1 Candidatus Nanopelagicales bacterium | reverse complement strand
GGTTGTTGACTGCGATTGAGTTTGCAATTGCCTGCAGCACCAAGGTCTTACCGGCCTTTGGTGGCGAAACGATCAAACCACGCTGGCCCTTACCGATTGGAGAAACCAAGTCGATGATTCGGGTGCTCAACTTGTTTGGCTCGGTCTCTAGACGCAAGCGGGTCTGTGGGTAAAGCGGAGTTAGCTTGCCGAAATCAACGCGCTTAATTGCTTCGTCTGGTTCGAGTCCATTAATGGACTCGATGCGAACCAGCGGGTTGAACTTCTGTGGGCGATCACCTTCGCGCGGCTGCTTAACCTGACCGGTTACTGCATCGCCTTTACGAAGGGAAAAACGCTTAACTAATCCCATTGAGACATACACATCGTTTGGACCTGGCAAGTAGCCGGAAGTACGAACGAATGCGTAGTTGTCGAGAATGTCGATGATTCCAGCTACTGGCAAAAGAACATCGTCGTCAGAAACTTCTAAATCGTAATCGCGGTCGCCACCACGGCCACCGCGGTTGTTGCGACCATTGCTGTTGCGATCATTGCGATCACGTCCACGGCGGTTACGTCCGTTGCGGTCATTGCGATCGCCACGATCGTTGCGGTCACCACGATCGTTGCGATCGTTGCCTTCAGATTCGCCATCGTGGTTACGAGGCGCACGTTCTTCACGATCTTCGCGAGGCGCACGTTCTTCACGAGGTGCGTGCTCTTCTTTTGCAGATTCGCTCTTAGCAGCTCCAGCTGGGCGGGATGCAGAACGACTGCCTCTACCGCCACCTTGCTTGGCACCAATTGCCTTAACAAGTTCGGCTTTGCGCATTCCAGAAGCGCCATCAATTCCCAAACCGGCAGCCATCGTCTTTAGTTCTGGAAGAAGTTTTGAGTTCAGCCCTTTATCTTGGGCAGTTGTCTCGGTCACGTATGTGTCCTTTATGTTTTGAGTGGTTTTAGATCCAGCAGTAATGCACGGAATTTTCGCGAGAATTTTTGCGGGATTTTCGGTGAAAGAGATTCAACCGATGTCTTAAGACTAGCAGGTCCAGCACTTTGACGCGAAATTGCCTTGAAATCTTGAGGTTTTAATCCGCTTCGGGTTCAACGTCATTGTTGTCAGGAATCGCGCCTTCGTCCGCGACGCCCACCGGAACCGCAGTAAACCCAGATTTAGCAATGATTTCTGAAGCCTGGGCAACCTGATCACTGGTACTCAAGGCAATAACAGTTGGGCCAGCCCCGCTGATGCAAGCAGCAATTTGAGCGTCACGCAGTTGGGCAACTAGTTCCATAGATTCTGGATAAGCCTGGGCGCGATATGGCTGATGCAACTTATCTTCAGTTGCTTCCAACAAGAAATCCGGATCCCCGATCATGGCAGCAACTAGTAGTGCTGATCTACCGGCATTAAATGCTGCATCGACATGAGGAATTGATTCAGGAATTAAACCTCGTGCCTTGTGGGTATCTAACTCAGTCTGCGGGATACCCAGTACTGGGCAAACGTCTGGATGAACATTCATTGAAACCGAGTTTGCTTTGCCATCATCTTCCAGCCAAGCAATTGTCATAGCGCCAAGTAAGCAAGCCGCAACATTGTCAGGGTGGCCTTCGATGGCATTAGCCATCTGCAACAATTCATCTTCGCTAGCACGTGCGTAAGTTAACTCGCTAGCCAGAATTAGACCGGCAACAATTGCTGCAGCACTTGATCCCAATCCTCTCCCTTGTGGAATTGCGTTCTTGCATTCAACATGCAGCCCGGTGACTTCCGTGCCAAATGCTTTGCAAGCATCAATTATTGTTTTGGCAATCAAGTGAGTTGCATCAGTTGGGAGTTTGCCAGCACCTTGGCCCGTTACTTCAACAGTGATCTTGTTGTCGTCAGTAAATTGCGCAGTGACAAAGTCGCGAATCTCAAGAGCTAATCCAAGTGCGTCATAACCAGGTCCAAGATTGGCGCTGGTTGCCGGAACTGAAACCGAAACTATGCGTGACATTAGGCAAGACCTAAGGCTGCTGCGGCGGCTTTAACATCAACAGGAACTACGACTGGATCTTTGGCACTTTCCAAAGCCCACTGGGTATCTTTCAAACCATTACCAGTAACTGTGCAAACGATAGTTGATCCCGCATCAACTAATCCACGTTGAGCTTGCTGGATCAAACCTGCTACTGATGCTGCACTTGATGGCTCAACAAAGAATCCTTCTTTGTCTGCAAGTACTCGATAGGCATCCAAAATTTGATCATCAGTAACTGCGTCAATTAGACCGCCGGAGTCATCACGTGCTTCAACTGCTAAATCCCATGATGCTGGCTTACCAATTCGAATTGCAGTTGCAATTGTTTCTGGCTTTTCAATTGGATGGCCTGCAACAAACGGCGCTGCACCTGCTGCCTGGAACCCCCACATGACTGGACGTTGAGTTGAAACCTTGTCGTGGTAATACTCGGTAAAGCCAATCCAATAGGCAGAGATGTTTCCAGCATTGCCAACTGGCAGGCAGTGGATGTCTGGGGCATCACCAAGGGCATCAACAATTTCAAACGCTGCAGTTTTTTGGCCTTGCAGTCGAGTTGGGTTTACTGAATTAACAAGCGCAATCGGATAGTTCTCGGCTAAGTCACGTGCAATGTCCAAGCAATCATCGAAGTTGCCGTCAACCTGCAAAATTGTTGCGCCATGAATTACGGCTTGAGCTAATTTGCCCATGGCAATTTTTCCTTGCGGAACTAGAACCGCACTTTTCATTCCGGCTTTAGTCGCATAAGCGGCGGCTGAGGCGCTGGTGTTTCCAGTTGATGCGCAAACCACAGCTTTGGCGCCATTTCGCGCCGCATCAGTAATTGCCATAGTCATGCCGCGATCTTTGAAAGATCCAGTTGGATTCATGCCTTCGACTTTTAAGTAAACCTTGGCGCCAGTTAGTTCGGAAAGGGTGCAGGCATAAACCAGTGGAGTTCCACCTTCACCCAAAGAAATGACGATGTCATTCGGAGCGATTGGTAATCTGTCACGATATTCTTCAATGACACCGCGCCAAATATGGGCCATGACTATGCGCCCGCACCTTCAACACGCATAACACCTAGAACTTCGCGAACTGCAGTCATATTTTCTAAGGCTTCAACAGTTGCCCGCAGACGACTTTCAGGAGCTTCGTGCGTGCGAATAATCAAACTCGCGGCATCGCCTTCACCGTCTTGGCGAACTGCTTGGATTGAAACATCATGCTTGGCGAACTCATTTGAAATTGCAGCCAGCACGCCTGATTCATCTGAAACTTTGAGATTCAAATAGTAGGAAGTCTTAGCCTCGCCAATTGAGCGTACTTCAAGGTCTGCGTAAATACTTTGCGCCGGACCAACTGAACCGGTGATTCGGTGGCGAGCAGCGGCCACAACGTCACCGACGACGGAGCTGGCTGTTGGTGCGCCACCGGCGCCACGACCGTAGAACATAACTTGACCGGCAGCATCAGCTTCCACGAATACGGCATTGAATGCATCGCGAACACTTGCCAATGGATGCGTTACCGGGATCATTGCTGGATGAACGCGAACAATTACACCCTTGTCATCGTCAGTTAATTCTGCGATAGCAAGCAACTTAATTACATAGCCAAGTGACTTAGCTGCTGCGATGTCATCGGCAGTAACTTTTGTCATGCCTTCGCGGTAAACGTCATCAGAAGTTACATTGGTGTGGAATGCTAAGCCAGCAAGAATTGCAGCTTTAGCCGCGCTATCGAAACCTTCAACATCTGCAGTTGGATCGGCTTCGGCGTAACCCAAGTCTTGAGCTTCTTTTAGTACAACTGAATAGTCAGCGCCATCGTTATACATTTTCGACAAAATGAAGTTTGTGGTGCCGTTAACAATTCCAAGAATCTTTGTAACTTTGTCGCCAGCTAAAGATTCACGTAATGGGCGAAGCAATGGAATCGCGCCAGCTACTGCGGCTTCGTAGTAAAGATCAACGCCAGCTTCTTCAGCCAATTTATGAAGGTGAGCACCGTGGGCGGCAAGTAAAGCTTTGTTCGCAGTAACAATGGATGAACCATTTGCGATTGCAGATTCAATTAATGTTTTGGCAGGTTCAATTCCACCTATAACTTCGATCACAATGTCTGCGCCGGATGCCGCAAGGCCTGTAGCATCTTCGGTAAGAAGTTTGGAATCAACACCTGGGCGTGGTTTTGAAGCATCACGAACTGCGATTCCAGTTAATTTGAGTTCCCGACCAATTCGGGCCGTTAAATCGTCAGCGCTTTCGGAGATAAGTTGGGCAACCGATGCGCCCACGGTTCCGCCACCAAGTAATGCAACTGTTAGCGGGGAACTCATCTTTTTCTCCTTATTTACTTCTGGTATCAATTGCTGTTATTAATACTGTGCAGAAACCAAGAAAATCCCGTACTCCTGCGTGCTCTAAGTCTGGCAGAAACCCTTGAAACAAGCCAAAAGAAGCAGTTTAGGGCGCATAATCGAATAGGGTTTAGTCAAGAATTCGAACAACGGGGTAATAAATGAGAAATACAAAGTCTTTACGAGTGCTGTCCAAAGTCCTAATAGTTCTGGGCACTTTTGCCCTAACTCTCGGAGCTTTTGCTGGAATCGTAAACAATAATCTGCTCAATGGCCCGAAGTTGGCTGACCATATTGAGAGCATTCGACAGGACCCGGCCGTAATCGCCAAAATGAGTGTCCAGTTGACCGATGTGTTAATCGAGAAGGCGCCAAATGCCGCCCCGTTTCGCCCGGTCATCGAGAATGCTGCTGCCAAGATTCTTTCCAGCGATGCCCTTTCTGAACCAATTCGTGGCGCTGCCGTTCAATTACGTGATGCATTTGTAAAGGGTCAAGCACTAAAACTTGAATTTACTGAGACTGCAAACGTTGCAATTGAAAAAGTAAACATGTTTGCGCCTCAGCTTGGGATTGAACCGATTGCTGCGCTAAGTCTTGAACCACCAGCTGGAAGCATTTTGGCAACTATTAATACGCTGCAAAAGGTATTAAAGATTTCTGACACGCTATCTATGGCTTTGCCGATTGCTGCCGCAGTTATGTTCGTTGCAGTTATCTTGCTTGCACCATTTCGTCGTCAAGGTGCGCAGCGGGTTGCTAAGTCAGTGATGATTTCAGGTGGCATCCTTGCCGGAATAAGTGGTGCGATTTGGATTGCAACGAACATCTTCGGTCGCGATCCTGATATCGGAATCTACCTAATTGCTTCATGGAATCAATTTGATGCTGCTTTCTGGATTCCAGCTGCGATCTTGATCGTAGCAGGTGGCATGGCCTACACCTTGCTAGGCGGAGTTTTACCTGACGTTGATGTGCCAAGTGAAGTTGCAAAAACTTGGAAAAAGATTTGGGCACGACCAGCAAATGTTTGGATTTCATTTGCACGAGCCATAATTTTTGTTGCACTAGGTGCGTTCATAGTCATGAATACTCAAGTTGCGTTACGTGGCTTGCTGTTCCTAGCCGCGGCATTAATGATTGCAACTGCAATTTTCGAATTCAATCGACTACTAGTTAGATCAATTGAAAAAGAAAAGGCTAGTTAACTCCAGCATCGAAGATCAATAAATCTTCGATTGTTTCTCTGCGCAGAAGCACTTGGGATTTACCAGCGGCAACACTTACGGCTGCTGGGCGTGGGATGTGGTTGTAATTGCTTGCCATCGATCGGCAATAAGCCCCAGTAGCTGCAACGGCAATCAAGTCCCCTGGTCGAGTGTCAGCTGGTAATTCAATGTCGCGGACAACGATGTCACCGCTTTCGCAATGCTTGCCAACAACACGAGATAAAACCTTTTTGGAATCGGAATCACGATTTGCGATAACAGCGGTGTACTCAGCGTCATAAAGAGCAGTTCGAATGTTGTCGCTCATGCCACCATCTACAGAAATGTAATGGCGAGTAATTCCACTATCTAATTCAACAGGCTTAACGGTTCCAACTTCATAAAGCGTGATGCCAGGATTGCCAATAATTGCGCGGCCTGGTTCAACGCTGATTTTTGGAACTGAAATCTTTACTCGAGCACATTCCGTGCGAACGATGTCCAAAATCGATTTAGCCATTGTGGTTACATCAAGTGGGTCATCGCCTTCGACGTAGGCAATTCCCATTCCCCCACCAACGTCTAACTCGCTAACAGAAATTCCGTGGCGCTCTTTGATTTGCACAGCGAAGTCAACAACTCTGTGAGTGGCTAATTCAAAACCTGTGGCGTCGAAAATTTGAGATCCAATATGTGAATGAAGTCCGGCTAGTGACAGCGCATCACATTCCAAAACGTTGTCAACCGCAGCCATTGCCATTCCGGAAGCAGTTGACAGTCCAAACTTTTGATCTTCATGAGCGGTTGAGATCGCCTCATGCGTATGAGCCTCAACACCAACAGTTAGTCGAAGTAAGACCTGCTGCACTATTCCAGCAGCCGCAGCCACTGCGTTTAAGCGTTCAATTTCGATCAAGCTGTCAATGACCACTCGGCCAACTCCGACTTCAACGGCTCGCTCTAAGTCCTTAACGCTTTTGTTGTTGCCGTGCATAACTATCTGTGTTGGGTTAATGCCAGCGCGAAGCGCAACTTCTAATTCCCCGGCACTTGCGACATCAATTCCAAGGCCTTCTTGATTTACCCACTGGGCAACTTTCGTTGTTATGAAAGCCTTACCGGCATAGTGAACGCTGGTTTCTATATCTGAAACGGTAAATGCAGCCACATAGTCACGGGCACGTTTACGAACATCTGCTTCGTCAAAAACATAAAGTGGAGTTCCGTATTGTTTTGCCAGTTCAGTAACTGTTACATCACCGATTGAGATTTCTCCCTGGCTATTTCGGGTCGCAGATGCGGGCCATATCAATGGGTTTAAATCCGAAGCCATGGTTACATCCTGTCGGGTGCGCTAACACCCAGCAATTCAAGACCATTGAAAATCACTTGACGCGTTGCAGCGCATAGCCAAAGCCTTGCAATGTTTAGCTCAGTGACTGGCTCGTCCCCTTGTGGCAAAACTCGGCAGGCAGCATAGAACGAGTGGTAACTCGTGGCTACTTCTTCGATGTATCGCGCAATTCGATGTGGCTCGCGAAGTTCGGCAGCTGATGCGACCACGCGTGGGTAGTCAGCTAATAGTCCAAGCAAGGCGCCTTCTCGATCGTCGGTTAGCTGCGATGGATCAAAAGTTGCTGGATCCCAATCCGCAGTATTTGCGGGGATCAATCCAAGTTCGGCAGCATTTCTAACAACCGATGCAATGCGGGCGTGTGCGTACTGCACGTAATAAACCGGATTGTCGTTTGTGCTGGAAACCAATAGATCAAGATCTAGAACCAACGGAGATTCCACTGGATATCGAATCAATGAATAACGCGCAGCATCCACGCCAACTTCATCGACAAGATCTTCAAGTGTGATGATGTTGCCAGCGCGTTTTGAAAGTCGAACTTCCTCGCCATTCTTGAGCATCTTTACCATTTGCCCAATCAGGATCTGAATGTTTTCATCTGGATTATCACCAGCACAAGCGGCAACTGCGCGAAGTCGGTTCACGTATCCGTGGTGGTCCGCACCTAATAAATAGATACAGAGGTCGTAACCAAAAATGCGCTTGTCAACGTAATAAGCAGTATCGGATGCGAAGTAAGTTAATGCGCCATCAGCCTTGATTAGCACACGATCTTTATCATCATCGAAATCACTGGTTCGAAGCCAAGTTGCGCCTTCTTCGACAAACATATGTCCCTGAGACTTTAGCTTCTCAAATCCTCGATTTACCGCGCCTGAAGTGTGAAGTGATTTTTCAGAAGTCCAAACATCAAAATGCGTATTGAAGTTATCTAGAACTCGCTTTTGATCCGCAAGCTGTAATGCATAGGCAGCATCGCGAAACGCTTCGCTGCGCTTCGGTTCTGGTAATTCTGTAATTCCTGGATTTTGCAAAACCACTTGCTTAGCAAGCTCTGGAATGTAGGCACCGTGATAACCATCTTCTGGAATTTCTTCGCCTATTGCAGCAGCCTTTACCGAATTTCCAAATTTATCCATTTGAACGCCAAGGTCGTTAATGTAAAACTCGCGGGCAGATTCTGCGCCTTCAGCTTCAAGAACGCGAGCAATCGCGTCGCCCACTGCAGCCCAACGTGTGTGTCCTAAGTGCAGTGGCCCAGTTGGGTTCGCAGAAATGAATTCCACGTTGATCTTTTTGCCCACTAGCTGAGTGCCACGACCAAAATTCTTTCCTTTAGCAATAATGTCTCGCGCTAATTCGCCTTGACTTGCAGCATCCAGTCGAATGTTTATAAATCCTGGTCCTGCAATCTCCACGGCCTCAACGCCTGGAAGTTCTTGCAGAATTGGCTGCAAAATCTCGGCGGCAGCGCGTGGATTTAATCCGGCTTTTTTGCCTACCTGCATTGCGACATTGGTTGCCCAATCGCCGTGATCCAAATTCTTTGGCCGTTCCACCACGATTTCAGCAGGAATTTCTTCGGCAGATAAATTCAGTTGACCGCTGGAAATTGCACTAAGCAATGCGGCCTTGATGTGGCCAGCTAATTCCTGTGGGGTCATACAAAGTAAGACTAGCGAAAGCCTTGCAAATTAAGGAAATCCCCCACCAATGAATGGCTAAGGTTTCTTGATGACCTGGCTCACAACAGATACCGAATTCTCGCGATGAGCTGCCTGAAGCGCAATGGATTTTTCCACGTCTCTGGCCTTAAGGGCTGCCACCATGGTCCGGTGTTCTTGATTCATGTGGGCAAGATTTGCAGGTGCTGCGAAGTAAACCCCGCGGTAGGCGTCGGTTGCATCCCATTGATTCTTAATGAGCCTGACCAACCGAGGCATGTTACTTGCCTCGAACAATGCGAAATGGAATCTGCGGTTCGCAGCAGTAACAGCTGATACGTCTTGTGACTTAGCCGCTGCTTCCACATCATTCAATATATCTTCAAGGTACTCAATGTCCTCGTCAGTCAGTAGCGGAACGCCAACTCGAATTGCTTCATCTTCTAGCAAGGAGCGAATTCGATACACCTCTACTAAATCTTCAACACTCAAGTCAGCGACAAAGTATCCGCGGTGTGGGTGATATGTGACTTGACCTTCACCTTCGAGAACTTTAAGAGCTTCCCGTAATGGAACTCGACTCACGCCAAGGCTGGCAGCTAATGAATCTTGAACAACTTGCTGACCAGGTTCAAGTTGCCCAGATGCAATTAGGACTCGAAGTTCGCGAAGAACTCCTTCTTGGGCGGTTACGTTCTCGCTCATGCTTCATCCAAACTTGGTGGGGCAACCGCATATCGAACTGGAGTTTGAGAAAACGTAATTGGGTTTGCAACTTGCTTACGCTTTTCACCCTCTTGATTAATTGTGATGATTGGATTTAACTCCAAAGATTCAGCAAGGGCGAAGGCTTCAGAGATTGAATTGATCGGACCACACGGCACTCCAGCATCAGAAAGCAACTTCCACCAATGGTCTGCACCATGCTGCGCGAACTGCTTTACCAACAAC
>JALRCB010000032.1 GCA_023257525.1 Candidatus Nanopelagicales bacterium | reverse complement strand
ATGTGTCCCAGTTGATAGTGCTGTTAGGCCTCAACGTAGTAATTGGATTTTTGCAATCTGGAATAGATTGGCGGGCGCATTTCGGTGGTGCAATTACTGGTGCAGCAATCGCCTTTATCTACACCAAGGGCAACCGATTGAATCGGGATCGAATCCACCGAGCTGGGCTAGCCGGAATTTTTGTTTTCTTGGTCTTGGCCACCTTGGCTAGAAATGCCCAAGTTTCTGCCTTGATCGGCCTGTAATTCTTTTGCAATTCTTTGAAGTCTCAGCTTTGCGGGTAAGGTTGAATCATGCCTAAGTCAAAGTCACGTAAGTCAAAAGAACCCGCCTACACACCACCTCCGGCCAAAACGCCAGAGTCGTTTAAAGTAGGAAATCCGGTTTGGCTCGCACCAGCAATGGTGACCATGTTTATCTTGGGGCTGTTGTGGATAGTGGTGTTCTACCTAATTGGTAGCCAAGTCCCACTTATGTCCGATTTGGGCAATCTAACTAACGTACTTATTGGCTTTGCCCTTATTGGCGTTGGTTTCGCGCTTGCCACTCGCTGGAAGTAAATGACATGGGTGTAATTCCTCCCCAGCGGTGGATAACCCTGTGGATAAGTAAATGAGAAACTTTTCCCGGAAAGCCAAAACCACGCTGGTTACAGGGTCGGCGGCTCTTGCCGGTTTCCTGTTTGTGGCCAGCGGGGTTACTGCGGATGGCACTAATTTACGCACCGGCGGCTTGGAAGATCTCAGAAGCTTAGTTCTGGACCGAGCAGACAAAGTCGGAGTCCTTCAGTCAGAAGTTGATGCTTTGGCAAACGAAGTTAACGACTTATCCATAACTAAAGTAGATCCCGTTTTGAGCTCCCAAATTAGCCAACTTGAACAAGCAACCGGCTTGACTCCAGTTTCTGGTTCGGCGCTGCGAATTTCATTAGACGATGCACCCCGCGAACTCGGAGAGCCACTTGCCAATGGAGTCGTTCCCGATGACTTAGTTGTACATCAACAAGATGTTCAATCTGTTGTAAATGCAATGTGGCGCGGCGGCGCAACAGCGGTGCAAGTAATGGATCAAAGAATAATTAGTACCTCAGCTATTAGGTGCGTAGGAAACACACTGTTGCTACAGGGTCGCGTTTACTCACCACCATTTGTTATTACGGCAGTTGGTAACACTGCAGAATTACAACAAGCTTTAAATAATGAGCCAGGGGTATCGCTATATCGTGAATACGTTGAGCGATTTAATCTTGGTTGGGATGTTTCGATTCTGAATGAAACAACAATTCCTGCTTGGCAAGGTTCAATCGAACAGCAATAACTAGATCGGAATTACTGGTTGCAATCCTTGTGCTAGGTTTCGAGCTTCTAGATCGCCGCAGCGAACTAACCACTCAGCTAACATTTTGTGTCCACCTTCAGTCAATACTGACTCAGGATGAAATTGCACGCCTTCGATATCAAACTCTTTATGTCGAAGCGACATGATTACGCCGTCTTCGGTTTCACTTGTTACTTCTAACTCGGCAGGAACAGTATCTCGTTCGACTGCGAGAGAGTGGTAACGCGTTGCAGTAAATGGCGAAGGAAGATCTGCCAGCACACCTTGGTTGTGATGGAAGACTTGGGATGTTTTGCCATGAAGTAATTCTGGTGCGCGAGAAACGGTGGCTCCATATGCTTCAGCAATTGCTTGATGACCAAGACAAACGCCAAAAATAGGAACTTGTCCGCCTAGTTCTTTTACGATGTCGATACAAACACCAGCATCTGATGGAGTTCCAGGACCCGGTGAAAGCAACACCCCGTCGTAGTCTCGAGCTTGTTCAACCGTAACTTCGTCGTTTCGCTTCACATCTACTTTGGCACCGAGTTGGGCTAAGTACTGGACAATGTTGTAAACAAAACTGTCGTAGTTATCAATAACCAGAATACGAGTCACAGCAGTAATCCTAAGTGAATCAAGGAGTAGTTGCAGTTGGCGTTGGTGTCGGTGATTGCGTAGGTGTTGGTGTCGGAGTTGGCGCCACCACAATAGGTAACCTAGAAACCTTTAGGACTACTGTCGTGCCCTTGAGCGTCACAGTTTCGGCTATCGGAGTCTGTGCAATAACGGTGTTTTCCGCAACTGCTCCATTGTCTTCAAAAACAACCTCTACAAGGAAACCAGCATTAAGCAAAGTGTTCTTTGCGTCAGTTTGATTTGCACCAACGACATTTGGAACGGGTACTTTGCCACTTGAAACTGTGATGCTGACCAAAGTACCGATGTCCACTGAAGAATTAGCAGCTGGATCTTGCTCGATCACTGTGCCTTCAGGCTTATCACTGTCCATTGGAATTACTTTTCCAAGCACCAGACGAGCTTCGGTGAGCGCGAGCCTGGCATCTTCACTAGATGTAAGACCTACTAAATCTGGAACTCCAGTCTGATCTTTGCCTGCCGAAACTACCAAGTTAACGGCTTGGCCTGCTTCAATCAGTTCACCAGCAGCCGGATCTTGTCCGATAATTGTCCCCTTTGGCGCATTGTCATCAGCCTGCGGCGTTTGAGTACCCACTTGAAGACCTGCTTCAGTGAGAGCGAGCGTTGCTTCCTCTACCGTAAGTGCTTTTACGTTAGGAACAGGAACTGTTTCCGTACCAGAACTAAACAGATTTTCGCCGAGTAAGAACATCAGCGAAGCAGCAAGCACTGTGGCAAAACCAGCAAAGAACCAACGTGAACGTTTGTTAACAACTTTTGGCGGAGCAACTGCGACAGACCCAGAAAGACCATCAATGATAGGAATTGCAGAAGTCGGCGCATCATTTGCGATCACTGTTGTTGCATGGTTCTGTCGAGACATGATTGGCATACCTGCGATAGAACGCTCAACATCGCTGCGCATTTCCGCAGCTGTTTGATATCTATTAGACGGAGATTTGGCGAGCGCACCTAACGTGATTGAATCTAAACTGCTTGGAATTGAATTATCCAATGCTGATGGTGGCTTTGGTGGTTCGTTTACATGTTGGTATGCAATAGCAACTGGTGAGTCACCATTAAATGGTGTTACTCCCGTTAACAATTCATAAAGAACACAACCACTTGAATAGATGTCACTTCGCGCATCGACTAACTCACCGCGAGCTTGTTCCGGAGATAAATACTGAGCAGTTCCCATCACAGCACTCGTGGCAGTCACCGACGTAGCAGCATCACTCATTGCTCGAGCAATACCAAAGTCCATAACTTTTGCATCGCCGTTAGTACTGATCATTATGTTTGCGGGTTTAATGTCGCGATGCACAATCCCATGACGGTGTGCATAATCAAGTGCAGCTAGGACACCAGCAATAACTTCAAGTGCTCGCTCGGGCAAGATTCTAGGTCCACTGTTTAACATGTGACGCAAAGTTACGCCATCAACAAATTCCATAACTATGTACGGAACACTAACTTGACTGGTGCCTTCGCCAATCAAGTCTTCACCAGTGTCATAAATGGCAACAATATTTGGATGATTTAGACCGGCCGCAGAACGCGCTTCTCTCCGAAACCGTTCTTGAAACATAGGATCTCGAGCCAAATCAGGGCGTAGAACTTTGATAGCAACCCGACGATTCAATCGACGATCGGTGCCTTCATAAACTTCGGCCATGCCACCGCGACCAATAACCTGACCGACGTCGTATCTGTCACCAAGTTGCGTGAAGGTGCTCACTCTAGTTCTCCTATGCCTGTCTAGTCCCGGGCCATGAATAACCCGGTACTAACTCTTCTATTCTTGCCTATTGCTTTAGAACTGCCCGCATCACGGCGGCTGCGATTGGCGCGGCCAACGAGTTGCCGCTTACCTCGGTTGCCCCGCCGCCATTTTGTAAGACCACTGCCACCGCGACTTTTGATTGATCACTCGGGGCTAACCCAACAAACCAGGCGTGCGCTGGTTCACCGGGGGCATTTTCAGCGGTACCGGTTTTGCCGCCAACGCTTGTACCCGAGATAGCGGCTTTTGAGGCGGTGCCCTTTGTGACAACGCCAACCATCATGTCCCGCAGAATTTTAGAGTTCTCAACGGAAATGGCTCGGCCAAATGCTGATGGAGTAGTGCTTTGCAAAACCGTTAAATCTGGGCCGAGAACCTGACTAATTAAATATGGATTCATAACAACGCCATCATTGGCAATTCCAGCTGCAACCATTGCCATTTGCAGGGCAGTAGCGCGTACATCAAACTGACCTATCGCACTCATTGCAGTTTGAGGTTTGTTTGGGTCAGCAGGGAAGCGACTGATTGCCGCAGTCATTGGTACTTCAAACTCAGATTCAAACCCAAATTTTTGGGCCTGTTCACTAATGGCATCTGCTCCTAATTCCATGCCAAGCCAAGCAAAAGCTGTGTTGCAAGAAATTTCAAGCGCAGCTTGCAAAGTAGTGATGTCATCTGGTCCGCATGATTTGTCATTCCAGTTTCCAAGTTGCACATCTGTTCCTGGCAAGTTGATTTGAGTTGGGCCAGGCAATTGCGACTCAGCAACATAATTGCCAGACTCAAGAGCCGCTGCTGCAGTTACTAACTTGAAAGTCGAACCAGGCGGAAGCGTCATCGCAAGTGGTCGATTAAGTAAAGGTTGTGCGGGATCAGCATTCAACTCTTCATATGTGGCTTGAATGTCCCCAGCATCATGGCTTGAGAGCAAGTTTGGATCAAACGACGGTGAGCTTGCTAAAGCTAGAATTGCTCCCGTACTTGGATCAATTGCTACAACAGCACCAGTTCTGCCATTGAGAGACTTCATAGCTGCGGCTTGGGCATCGGGATCAATAGTTAGTCGAATTGCCCCGCCCTTAGGTTCACGATTTGCAAACAGTTGTTGCAGGCGATCAACAAAGAAACGACTGTCATTACCTGCAAGCACGTTGTTGGCTTCAGATTCAATACCAGTTGCGCCGTAGACCACAGAATAGAAACCTGTGATCGAGGCATAATTCGAACCGTCGCCATATTCGCGAAGGTACTTCAAGGCATCCAGTGTGGGAGTTGATTCTGCGATTGCCTCGGAACCCAACAAGATTGGTCCTCGCTCACGCGAATACTCAGTCAATGTGACGCGTTGATTCCCTGCTTGGCTTCTTAAGTCACCGGCTTTGAAAACTTGAATGTAAGAGAGGTTGATAATCAAGGCAAGCAATAAAACAACTATGACTGCAGTAACTCGGTTGATTTGTCTAATCACTGCCGTCACCATCCTGACGTAGAACCAACTCAGCATCGGTTACTTCAGGCGCTCGGGCAGCGTTAGAAATTCGAATCAATAGCGCAATGATTATGTAGTTTGCAACCAAAGATGAACCACCATAAGACAAAAATGGAGTTGTTAATCCTGTCAGCGGCACAAGTCGAGTTACGCCACCAATCACAATGAATGTCTGCAATCCAATAACCGTTGTAAGTCCGATTGCCAATAGATTGCCAAACGGATCGCGAGTTGCAACTGCAGCTCGAGCGCCGCGTTCAACAACGATTGCAAACAATAACAAGATGGCAATCAAGCCCATCAAACCAAGTTCTTCACCAAGAGCAGAGGTAATGAAGTCAGTCTTTGCAAACGGTACTAATTGCGGATAGCCCTGACCCCAGCCAGTTCCAAAGATCCCACCATTAGCAAAGCCATAAAGGGATTGCACAATTTGAAAACCTGAGCCATTTGCGTCGGCGAATGGATCTAACCAAACATTGAAGCGAACCCGGACGTGGCCAAAAGCTTGATAAGCAAGTGCGCCACCAACCGTCAATAGTGCGCTGCCGATTAGTACCCAAGAACGTCGACCTGTTGCCACATAAAGCATGACGATAAAGAGACCAAACAAAAGTAGTGAGGTTCCTAAGTCTCGTTCCAAAATCAGAACTAGCAACGCAGCAAACCAAACTAATAAAAGTGGACCAACATCTTTCCCGCGAGGGACACCAACACCAAGAATCTTCTTGTGAACTAACGCGAGTGAGTGTCTGCGAGTAACTAAGAACCCAGCGAAGAAAATCGTTAGTGCAACTTTTGTTAACTCGCCAGGTTGGAATGTGAATCCAAGAAAGTTAATCCAAAGACGAGCACCATTTACTTCACTACCAATAATGGGGAGTAGCGGAAAAAAAAGTAGCGCAATCCCAGCAAACCCAGCGGTGAATGTAAAGCGCTGCAATCTACGATGATCGCTAACAAAGAATAGAACCAACATGAATGCAACTAAGCCAACTAACATCCATGTCAGCTGCAGGTAGACATCTGGAGTCGGCATCGGACTTCCGTTACTAATTGCGCGTTGCGCTGCAGCAATGTCTAATCTGTGAATCATGGCCAGGCCGAGCATGTTTAGTGCAGCAACACTCGGCAGTAAAAGCGGGTCAGCATAGGGTGCTTGCCAACGCACAACTCCGTGAGTAATCAAAAGCAGAATGCCTGCGCTGAGCAGCGAAGTCCAACCACCAAATGAAGTTTCACCTGTTGCGGAATCAACGAGGATCCAGGCAAAAACTCCGATCAGCCATGCACCCACCAATAACGCCAACTCAGCTGAGCGTCTGGTTGAAACTCGATAGCGATTAAGCGTTTCGCTCACTGCGCAAGCTCCGGACATCCCGGTGTTGTAGGAGTCAGAACACACAAATCAGCACTTAACTTGAGACGCTCAACTGCCGCTTCTGCATCTTGAAAATCTCCAGATTCGAAAGTCTGATACACCTGGTCACGTTCGTATTCAGGTAACTTCCCAGCTTCTATTTCGGTAATTTCCACAAGGCGATACATTCCGCCAGCAGGGACGCCTTGGAAGATTGCAACCACATCTTCTTTCTCGTAAACCCCAACAAACCATTGATTAGCTAACCACCAAAGTGTCGCTGCAATTCCAAGTGCAATCACTCCGATTGTTGAAAGCACTGGCACTAGCCAAGTTTTCCCAGACTCAAAGGTTTCGACGACACTTGTTTGGGCCGACGTTTCGCCCTCATCTGGAAAATCAACGGCTGGCAATCGAGACTGATTAACCGAGTCAGCGGCAGAACCAATTAGCACTGGATCAACTTCAATACTGTCGTTAACGACGTCAGCAACTACAACAGTAATGTTGTCAGGTGCGCCGGCTGCCATTGCAGAGTCAATCAGCATAATTACCGCTTGGGTCAAATCCTCATGAGATAAGCATTCGGCAATCTGAGTTGAATTGATAACTCCACAAAGCCCATCGCTACAAAGCAAATAGCGATCACCTACCCGAGTTTCCCGAACAGACAAGTCAACTTCAACTGCATGGATCCCATCAATGGCTCGCATCATTAGATTGCGCCGGGGATGTACAGCCGCTTCCTCTAGTGTGATTTCACCAGAGTCGACCAGAGTTTGCACAAATGTGTGATCTTTTGTCATTTGCTGCAATTCTGAATCGCGATACACATAAGCCCGCGAATCACCTACGTGCGCCATAGCTATGCGGTCTTCTCGCAACGCAACCACTGTCATGGTTGTTCCCATGCCAGCGAGATCACGATTACCGGCGACGACATCAGCGATGTATTCACCAGAAGTAATCACAGCTTCGGCAAGTTGGCTAAGCACCTCATCTGTGCCGACAGTTGATGCAGCAGCAGCGACAACTGCTGCAACGGTGGCCGCGCTGGCAAGCTCACCAGCTTCATGACCACCCATGCCATCAGCAACCACAAGTAAATCTGTTGCAGCATATCCAGCGTCCTCGTTATTGCGACGAACTCGTCCAATTTCAGAACGCGCTGCAAAACGAAGACTTAAACCGGTCATGAGCTCAATTCCATGCTGGTTCGGCCAATCCGAAGTTGCGTCCCCGGCCGAAAAACAGTTGGCGTTGTTACGCGAGTGCGATCAATCCAAGTTCCGTTGGTTGAACCAAGATCCTCAACCATCCAATGGTTGCCATTTGGAGTTAAGCGTGCGTGATGCGTACTTACGAAGTCATCATCTAAAACGATTGTGGCATCAGGTGCTCGACCAATAATGATTGGTGATGAACCTAATGGAATTGCAGTTCCAGTAAGTGCACCTTCAACGATTACCAGTTGAGTTGAAGTCTTGCGGGCACGAAGTGTTGGCCTAGGACTTGGTCGCTTGCCAGAACGTGCTGGAGTTAGTGGCTTTGCATCACGAGGTGCTTGTAGGTCTCTTCGCAAGACTGAAACTACGGTAAGCACAAACCACCAAAGTGCGACTAGAAAACCAATTCGCAAAATGCTGAGCAGTAGTTCAGACATTGTCAGCTCACTTACTCTTGTATGTCAGAGTAATGTTTCCAACTTTGATAATTGAACCGTCACGAAGTATTGACTCAGTGGCACGCGCACCATCGACCACAGTTCCATTTGTTGAGCCAAGGTCGCGAACTAAAACTTCTGAACCCAATACGATCGCGCAGTGCAAGCGACTAACACTTGTGTCATCGATTTGAATATCTGCTTCTACGCCACGTCCGATGTTTGTAACTGATTTAGTGATCTTAAATTCCTCACCAGTTATAGAAGTTAGATATGGAGTTGCTTCTGGCGTGAAAGAAGTTAGGGGAACTTGTGGTGTGACATCCTGCGCAACCAAGGAAGCTGCGATTACATCGGCTGGTCGCTTTGCGGCAGTGCTGCGAATTCGAAACACACCTGTTTCTAATTCCGAATCTAGGTCAAAAGATATGTGAGCCGAATCAACTGTGGTGTACCGCTGTTCACTTGAATAGGCATCTGCCAAAGCTCCCAGCTCAATACTCAGTGTTTCAAAGTAGGTTTCTAGGCGTTCGTGATCCACTGAGCCAAGTTCAATGATGAAGATGTTAGGTACAACGGTCTGCCCGGTTATGGTGTCTGCTCGGTTATCGATTTCCTGTTGCAAAGCTGCACCAAGTTCAACTGGCTGAACCTCGGACTTAAAGGCCTTGGAAAATGAGCCATTTACGATTCGGTCTAGGCGCTGTTCCAGGTTGTCGAGCAAACCCATTTGGACTCCTTGGTTAGGCGCAAACTGCGAAAATTCACAATTACTGGCAGGCTTCAATTCTACTTGCCAGGCGGAAACCCTTGCTATTTAAGCAATTTGTTAACTTTTTGGACATGTTCGCTATGGGTTTACTGGCTTAGGCTTGGTCAATGGGGAAAAACGAGGAAATCCGCGGTAGACGGCGCGCACCTAAGCCCCCAGATCACTCGGCATTTAAAGATTTTAGACAGAGCAAGCTATTCGCTATTCCAATCTTTTTAGTGATCGCCTCACTGATTGTGGTTCCGGCTGCTTCCAACTGGATTCCGCAGAGTGATAACGCGGCTCCGACTATTAGCGCAGCACCAACTTTGAGTGTGACCGAGCCATCGATTTCTCCAACGATCTTGCCGGTACCAACTCTGACGTTTGCGACCTTTAACATCGCTAAACCAAATAACACCGCAGTCCCATCCTGGAAGAAACGCCGAGAGGCAATCGGCAGAACCATCAATGAATCCAACTCAGACGTAATTGGTTTGCAGGAAGCAACGCAGATTCGTGTTATTGGTGAAGGTGGCGCTCGCATGACGCATTGGCAAGACATTCAAGCTATGTCTGCAGCAGGAGGCTACGTACCAACAACCACAGAAGTCGATACTTGCGATCCAAATAGTTGCATTCATTCGGCCCACATTCTTTATAAAGCAGACAAAGTCAAACAAGTAGATCTCCCGGAAGGTATTCCATCAGCTGGCCAAGGTCGTCTAACAGACATAGTTGACGGGCTTCGGTATGCCAA
>JALRCB010000031.1 GCA_023257525.1 Candidatus Nanopelagicales bacterium | reverse complement strand
TCATGGCTCCATGGGACTGGACCAAAACCCTTCCAGCCATTTTTGCGAAGTGCGTCCAGTCCGCGGTGGTAACCAACGCGAGCGAATGCATAGGACTCGATGATGCGCTTTTCGTTCCATGCCTGGTCAGCTAGTGCGGCCCAAGCCAAACTGCTTTCCGGAAATTCTGCAGCAACTGCTTCTGGTGATTTTCCAGCAGCGATTGCTTCTAGTGCGCGATTGTCTGCTGGCAGAAGTGTTGGAGGTGGGCCATCAAGTAAATCTTGTCCGATTGTCATTACTTAATACGCGTTCCGGTTGCGCGAAGGTCTTCGCAAGCCTTAACAACGCGTGCGGCCATTCCAGCTTCAGCAGCCTTACCAAATGCCCGTGGGTCGTAAATCTTTTTGTTTCCAACTTCGCCATCGATCTTCAAGATGCCGTCGTAGTTCTTGAAGATGTGATCTGCAACTGGACGAGTAAATGCATACTGGGTGTCAGTATCGATATTCATTTTGATCACGCCGTAATCAAGTGATTCACGGATTTCGGAAAGCAAAGAACCTGAACCGCCGTGGAAAACCAAATCAAGTGGCTTGTCCTTAGTGTTGTGCTTTGCCTGCACAGCATCTTGCAGTTCTTTCAAGATGCCTGGGGTTAGTACAACGTTGCCTGGCTTGTAGACGCCATGAACATTTCCAAAAGTTGCTGCTACTAAGTAACGACCACGTTCACCAAGGCCCAGACGATCTGCCATTGCTAACGCATCTTCTGGTGTTGAGAACAACTTGGCATCGTGTGAAGCTTCGATACCATCTTCTTCGCCGCCAACTACGCCAATTTCAATTTCAAGAATTGTTCGAGCTGCTGCGCACTTGTCTAACATTTCATCAGCGACGGCAAGATTTTCTTTCATTGAAACAGCTGAGCCATCCCACATGTGTGATTGGAATAGTGGCTCTTGCCCAGCCTTAACGCGGTCAGCAGAAATCTGAACTAGCGGACGCATAAAGCCATCAAGTTTTTCCGCTGGGCAGTGATCAGTGTGAAGCGCAATGTTTACGCCGTAACCCTTCGCAACTGCGTGTGCGAATTCAGCAAGTGCAACTGAGCCAATGACCATATCTTTAACGCCTTGACCGGAAGCAAACTCCGCACCGCCCCAAGAAACCTGGACAATGCCATCGCTTTCAGCTTCAGCAAAACCGCGAATCGCAGCAACAATAGTTTGCGAAGATGTGCAGTTGATCGCGGGATAAGCGAATGCGCCAGCCTTGGCGCGATCAAGCATTTCGTTGTAAATCTCTGGGCTAGCTATTGGCATTTGACAGACTCCTGGAATCAATAAATCTCTGGGCTTGGGCTTGCCGCTGCCCACGTTCTTATTGTGTCACGGGTACAGTCATATGGTGATTGCAACTACCCCATTCGAATTCGCAACATCAATCCAAGCTGCAGGATTTCTAGACCCTGAAGGTTTGCTCAAAGGCTTTGGCGGACTGGCACTATTTGCTGCCTGCATGATTTTGTTTATTGAATGTGGGCTGTTGATTGGCGTAATTCTTCCAGGTGATTCACTCCTATTTATTGTGGGAATGCTTTTGGCTAGCAACTTCATCACGACGCCTCTGGCGGTTGCCTTAGTGCTAATGACTGTGTCCGCTATTGCTGGAAACTTATTGGGATATTGGACTGGGGCCAAAGTTGGGCCCCGTCTATTCAGCCGTCCAGATTCAAAAATTTTTAAGACTGAGTACGTAGTTACAACCCAAAACTTTTTTGAAAAGCATGGCACACGAGCAATTGTTCTAGCCCGCTTCGTTCCAATTGTTCGATCTGTTATTACCGGAATGGCTGGCGTTGCCAAAATGGATTTCAAAACTTACGCAACTTACAGCACTATCGGCGGAATAGCCTGGGTAACCTCTATGACATTGGCTGGCTATTTCCTGGGTAGTATTCCGATAATTAAAGAAAACATCGATCTAGTGGCCATAGCGATTGTTTTGTTGAGCCTTGTTCCTGTTGCATTTGAAGTTTTGCGTCAACGCAAACACAACCAAAACTAATTTCTTCTCATAAACCTAAATCTGGCAAGTTGTAAGCGTACAAGTACTTAAGACCAGCATCTTCAACTGCAGGCGCTGCGGCACGTTCTACAATTACTGCCACTGCCACAACTTCAGCGCCAGCTTCACGTAACGCTTCTACTGCAGTTAATACTGAGCCACCTGTTGTGCTGGTGTCTTCAACGGCAAGTACGCGCTTACCTTTGACATCTGGACCTTCAATACGACGCTGCAGGCCATGTGCCTTTTCAGCTTTGCGAACTACGAAGGCATCTAGTTTGCGACCCTGCGCAGCAGCAGCGTGAAGCATTGCAGTTGCAACTGGATCTGCACCAAGCGTTAATCCACCAACTGCATCGAATTCCAAATCTTTTGTCAGTTCCAACATGACGCGACCGATGATCGGTGCTGCTTCGGAATCAAGCGTTACTCGTCGCAAGTCAACGTAGTAGTCCGCTTCCTTGCCACTGGAAAGAATTACCTTTCCATGAACAACGGCTTTATCGATTATTTGCTGACGGAGTGCTTCGCGATCTGACATGCCCCTAGCCTAATTCGATCGATCATTGATTGATGGGCTGACCTGGACATAACAAAGGGACCCGAGAAAATCTCGAGTCCCTTTGCATAAGGTGTTGGTCTTAAACCGGGCGTACGTGCTCTGCCTGAGGACCCTTTGGGCCTTCGCCGATTTCGAACTCAACTCGCTGATCCTGTTCCAGGGTCTTGAATCCATCAACCTCAATAGCTGAGTAATGAAGGAATACATCGCGATCAGTGCCATCAACTTCTACGAAGCCATAGCCCTTTTCCTGGTTGAACCACTTGACTGTGCCTAACATGGCATCTCTTTTCTTAATGGGTCGAAGCGACGTTTGCCGCTTCGGGTCTTGCTCCCTGCCCACCAAGGTGAGAGTTCGCATCGTGCTCGCGAATCTTTGTCTTCGAGTCTTACTCTCTAACGAAAAGCTTGCCTTCGACCAAAATTAACTCTACGGCACATAAGCACAAGGTATTTGCCACTTTGTTGAAAAACGCCGATAACTATCAGTTTTTACCTAAATTGGCAGTCGAATAATCGACCTTTATCCCCCGGCAACTGCAGGGACAATCGAAACTGTAACTCCTGCAGCAGTTGGAGTATTTAGCCCTTCAAGGAAACGAACATCATCATCGTTTACATATACATTTACGAAGCGTCGCAATTCGCCAGTATCTGAAATCACTCGCTGCAAGATTCCAGGTGCCATTGCCTCTAAGGCATCAAGAACACCTTGCAAAGTCTCTGGGGTCGGATCAACTTCCACAGTCGATTGATCGGACACATATGCCCGAAGGATAGTTGGGACTCGGACTGTAACGCTCATCAGGCACCTTCGATAACTTTTGCAACGGATTCGACATTTGGAGAAATTGTTGCTGAGAAACCATTTCCGGTTGCTACAGCATCAAGGGTTTTTAGACCTTCGCCGGTATTAACGATTACGGTCTCAGCGGTTGGATCAAGCAGGCCTTCAGCAAGCAGCTTGCGGGTTACTGCAACTGTTACTCCACCTGAAGTCTCGCCAAAAATGCCTTCGCATTCGGCCAGCAGGCGGATGCCTTCAACTACTTCGGCATCAGTGACATCGCCAACAGCGCCGTTGGTACGACGCACTGCATCTAAGGCATATGGGCCATCAGCTGGATTTCCAATCGCTAATGACTTTGCAATGGTGTCTGGCTTTACTGGGCGCACAACTTCGTTGCCTTCTGCCCATGCCGTCGATACCGGATTGC
Organism: Candidatus Nanopelagicales bacterium; assembly: GCA_023257525.1. Taxonomy (GTDB): domain Bacteria; phylum Actinomycetota; class Actinomycetes; order S36-B12; family UBA5976; genus UBA5976. The sequence goes on along the minus strand of JALRCB010000031.1, from coordinate 5,962 downwards.
ATCCAGTTGCTTGCGCGCCAAATACTCGCCATGGTTTGCTTTCAACTAAACCAAGTTCTACAAATTCGCGCCAACCTTTATCGACCTTTGTTAGCAATGCACCAGATGCAACTGGGATTACAACTTGGTCCGGAAGTCTCCAACCGAGTTGTTCGGCAATTTCGTAACCTACGGTTTTGGATCCTTCAGCGTAGTAAGGACGAAGGTTCACATTTACAAATCCCCAATTGGCGGAAACTTCTTCGCCAATTAGTTCACCGCAAAGGCGGTTAACGTCGTCGTAGTTTCCTTCGATCCCAATTACGTGGCCGTTGTAAGCAGCAGTTGCTTGAATCTTGTGTTGTTCCAAATTCGAAGGAACTAACACAACTGACTTTTGTCCAGCACGTGCTGCAGCGGCAGCCACAGCATGAGCAAGGTTTCCGGTCGAGGCACAAGCCAAGGTATTGAAGCCAAGTTGAATTCCAGCGCTTTGTGCCACTGCCACAACGCGGTCCTTGAATGAGTGAGTTGGATTACCGCTGTCATCTTTGACCCAGAGCGTTCCAGTGATGCCAAGCGCCTTTGCTAAGTTGTCAGCGCGATGAAGCCGTGTCATTCCGGGAGCTAGATTCCGAGACTCGGCAATGTTTGCTGGAACTGGTAACAACGGCGCATAACGCCACAAAGAGAACGGACCCGATTGGATCTGTTCTCTCGTTACTGTTCCAAAGTCATATGCAACTTCAAGGGGGCCAAAACATTCCCAACAGGAATAGTCCGCGCCAAGTTTTGCATAAGCGCCGCAAGCGCGACAGACAAGATGGGTTGCTGCACCAAATGGCGCAGTATCGATTCTTTCGAGTGTTACAGACATTGAGCTGGAAGCCTTTCGTCATCTGTACCAAAAACAGCGAACTGTCTTTAGTCGGAATTGGCACCGTGTCGCAAGGCCTTAACGGTTCTGCGGTGGTTGCCGGGGCTTCAACGGGCCGTTCCCTCTGCCCCTCTGGATGAGGTGTATTTAGTTTTTTGGAGCGTTTCCGCGTCCGTGGAAAAACTGTACCAGTGTGCGTAGAAAAAGCAATCTCACGTATCAAGTACTGATACAGAGCAGGTAGTTATTGAATAATTACCAGAGTTAAAGCCGTCTGACTCATGTCAGGAGTTGCTTCAACCAGGGTGCCACCCGTTTGGGTAGCTAGTTCCTCTGCAGAACTTAAGCCATCAGCAGGATAAAAAATGGTTGTCTCCAATACCGGCTGACCCTCCCAGTTACCAGTTGCCTCCACAACCCAATCGGCATCATGCAGATCATCGCTCATTGATTTTGCAAGTCCGGCTATGTCTGTTCCATTAAGAACAATCACAGGGAGCCGCCCATTAACATCAAGGTTTGGATCAACGGATGCATCGGTGCTTGGTGCTGGGACTGGATTAATTGGTGCGGCTGAAACGCTCACTTCAGCAACTGGTTCTTCAGCCACTGGTGTTGAATTCAAATCCATTAGTTGAGTACCAACAAGAAATAGTCCGCCAACTGTGGCCAGAATTACCACTAGCGGGATAGTTACTTTTTGGTGAAAGGTTTGTGGGCCAGACATGGCGACAACCTAATTCTTAAGTTCGATACCCAGGCGACGAGCAGAACGTGCTCTTTGGCGAGCAGCGCGCATACGCTGGAGGCGCTTGACCAACATTGGGTCAAATGCAAGAGCTTCAGGTTGATCAATAAGGGCGTTCAAAACTTGGTAGTAACGAGTTGCTGACATATCGAACTGTTCGCGGATTGCCTGTTCTTTTGCGCCGGCAAACTTCCACCACTGGCGTTCGAATTCTAGGATCTGCTGATCACGCTCTGGGAGTACACCAGTGTTATCTGCAGAGAGGGCACGCGCAACTTCATTCACATCCCCAATGCTAAACCTTGACCCTCTCAATTTACTGTCACCCCCCACCTCGGGGTGTCACATCAAGTGGTATTGAGGGATACGACAAGATGGACAAGTGATTCTTTCCTCTTCCCCCACTAAAGGTTGGCTTGCACTTTGGCTGGCGCTCACAACTATCTGGGGATTCTCGTTCTTCTTCATTAAGGTTGCCAGCAGTTTTCTTGATCCATACGAACAGACTTTTGCTCGTATGGGCTTTGGCGCACTCGCGCTGATCATCATTGTGCTGGTGACGAGACGAAAGTTTATTGTCAGTGGTCCAGCCATAAAGCATCTCGCTTTAATCACAGTTATGGCGCAAGTTATTCCATTCGCAATTTTTGCTTGGGCAATTCATCACATTTCATCTATCGCCGCTGGCTTGCTTAATTCAACAATGCCGCTTTGGACTGCGATTTTGGCAGTACTTATGTTGCCGGAAGAAAAGCTAAACCCATTTCGGGTTGGTGGCTTACTTTTGGGATTCTTGGGTCTACTTGTTTTGCTTGGAGTTTGGGACGTTAACTTTCAATCCAACTGGCTTGCCTACACAGCCTGCGCACTTTGCACGATCGGATATGCCTTCTCTGCAATTTGGACTCGTAAGCATGTAACACCGCTAAACCTAGATCCAATAAGTGCTGTTGCAACACAACTAACAATTGGTGCAACTATCTGCGCGGTTTTTGCCATCGCATCGCCGCACGAAATAACTTCGTGGCCAATAACTGGAATTTTGGCGATCACTGCTCTGGGTGTGCTTGGAACTGGAGTTGCATTGGTAATTGGGTTTGTAATTGTTAAGCGTGCTGGTGCAATTGCAATGTCGACAGTGACTTATTCAATTCCAGTGGTATCAACTCTGGCTGGCGTGATCTTGTTGAAAGAAAAGCTTCACTGGTACGAACCAGTTGGCGCGCTAATTGTTTTGATTGGTATTGCGATTGTGCAAGAACTAATCAAACCCAAATCTGAGAAAGTTTCAGTAGCGGCATAGAAATAACTGGAGCCCCCTATCCGATTTGAACGGATGACATTCGCTTTACAAGAGCGACGCTCTACCACTGAGCTAAGGAGGCCGGGAAACTTACTTAAGTAAGATCACCAGTTTCAAAGATTAGTGCATAAATCCTTGAAGCAAAAATGCGCCTATGAATAACGCTCTTTGCGAATCACTTCGGCTGCGCTAACCCAAGCAACAATCGCATAATTTTCAAAGTATTCGGCTTCTAAGTGGTTCATGATGCTCACACTTAACTCTCGAGACACCAAACACTGAATCATGATGTTTCCACCATCAACATCACCAGCACGTCGGTTTCTAGGGCCTTCGCCGTTTGCCGCTGTCACTGTGTAGCCAGATACTCCAAGCTGCTTTAGGTCTTTAGCCAACCTAGCTTTTAAAGCAATTTCAGCAACAATCGTTACCAATGAGACAGTGTTCAACTCTGACATTTTTACCCAACCATTCCTTCGAGTGACTGTGCCACTAAGACGATAAGCGGGATGCCAATCGTTAAGTTAAACGGAAATGTAATTCCTAGGCTTGCAGCCAAATAGATTCCTGGATTCGCCTCTGGCAATGCAAGTCTGACTGCGGCTGGCGCGGCTATGTAAGAAGCGCTTGCCGCCAGGACTCCGAGCACCGCTGCGCCACCCATTGAAAGACCCGATAAGTATCCAAAGACCACGCCAAGAAAACCCGAAGCAATTGGGAACAGGATTGCAAAGACAATTAGCCCAGCGCCAGCCGACTTAACGTCTCGCATTCGTCGTCCAGCTAGAGTTCCCATTTCAAGCAAGAACAATGTGAGCATGCCAATAAACAGTGCACCAAAGAATGGTTCGATTTTTGCGTAGCCAACAACGCCTGTGGCAAAACCTAAAACCAGACCACCTACCAAGAGCAGGATTGATCTACTAGAGAAAATTTCTTGCAGTGATTCACCCCACGAAACATCTCGCTTAAGGTGACGAGAACCGAGCATCAAGCCAACGATGATGCCTGGGATTTCTAGCAAGGCTAGGAGTGTTGTAACAAATCCTTCGTATTGAATTGAAGACTGTTCAAGAAAAACTAAAGCTGCGGTGAAGGTAACCAGCGAAGTTGATCCGTAATGCGCAGCAAGTGCGCCGCGATCAATTTCACTTAACTTGGTTAACTTTCCACTAAACAGAAATGCTAAGACTGGAATCAATAATCCAAGAACAATTGTTGCCAGAGCTGGAATGGCAACATCGCTTAAGTCAGATTCGCGCAGCGCGACGCCACCCTTAATGCCGATGCCAAGTAAGAGGTAAATCGAAAGACCTTGATAAATCGGATCAGGTAATCGCAGGTCACCCTTAACCAAGACGGCAAGCAAGCCAATGGCAAATGCCAAAACCGGAGGCGAAGTTAAGTTCGCGATGATTACTTGCGCTGAGGAATCCATTAATTTGATGCTAACAAATTAATTTGGAATCACTTACAGTTGGCGAATTTTTGCCAATTCATAAAGTGCGATTCCAGCAGCAACACCTGCATTTAAAGATTCGGTTTCATCAAACATTGGAATCGAGGCGATCATGTCGCAGGTGTCGCGGACTAACCGAGACATACCCGTTGCCTCGCCACCAACGACCAAGACAATCGGGCCAGTTGCGATTTCTCTGCTGACATCTTGCACGAAAGTGTCACCATCAGAATCAAGCCCAATAATGGTGCAGCCAGCACGCTTGAATTCAACTAGTGATCTGGTTAAGTTCACGGCTCGGGAAACTGGAACTCGGGTTGCTGCTCCGGCTGAAGTTTTCCAAGCAGATGCAGTCATGCCCGCAGCTCGACGTTCTGGAACCAGCACGCCATCGACACCAAAAGCTGCTGATGAACGAATTACCGCACCTAAGTTACGAGGATCCGTAACACCATCAAGAGCAACTACGAAAGCTGCTTCATCATTATTGAAGGCATCTTCAAGTAGATCGATTGGATCAAGGTAAGAATATGGCGGGATCCGAAGCGCGACACCTTGGTGAACCGCGCCATCAGTATTTCGATCTAGTTCAGTTCGTGGGGCTTCTAGGAACGGAAGTCCACGGTCATTAGCAAGCTGCAAAATTTCTTTGACGCGATCATCGGCATCCATGAACTGCTGCATGTAAAGCGCATTTGCTGGGATGTTGGCCCGAAGTGCTTCAAGAACTGAGTTTCGTCCGGCTACCCATTCGATTCCGTCACGATCGCGGGGACGACTTACGCGAGTTGAGCCACGCTTTTCGGCAGCTCTTTCGGCAGCACGTGCTCGCTTTGCAGCCGGGTGTTTATCGCGCTCAGTTGCCTTTGGAGTTGGACCGCGACCTTCAAGTTTTTGCTTACCGCGGCCACCAGAGCCAGCGGTTGCACCTTTTTTGGAGGTACGAATCGCACCTTTGCGCTTGGAATTGCCAGCCATTACTTCTCCAGATTCCAGCGCACACCATCAGATGTGTCTTCTAGGGCGATGCCGGCATTCCGCAAGGAATCGCGTATGGCATCTGCAGCATCAAAGTTTTTATTTTCCTTAGCTGCGTTACGAACTGCTATTGATTGTTGCACAAAGTAATCAAGTGCTGATTCAAGTTGTTGTGCGTTCTTGCTGTCATCTGCCCACGTTGATGACAGTGGGTCAACGCCTAAAACATCAAGCATCTGGCGAACTGAGGTTAGGCAACCAATAAGAGCTGAAGCGTCTGCCTTTTTAGCAAGCAAAGTATTACCTTCGCCCACTACTTCATGAAGTACTGCTAGAGCCGCTGGAACATTCAAGTCTTCATTCATTGCGTTTGCAAAATCTGAACTGATTGCTGATGCGGTTAACTCAACATCGCCAACGATTGCAGCCGCACGTTCTACGAAGTTTTCAATTCGCTGGAATGCCACCGCAGATTCCTGCAATGCGCTATCAGAAAATTCCAAGTTGCTGCGGTAATGAGCGCTGGCTAAGTACCAACGAAGTTCAATTGGGCGAACTCGCTTTGCAACCTCAGTAACAACAAGTGAGTTACCAAGTGACTTCGACATTTTTTCGCCA
>JALRCB010000030.1 GCA_023257525.1 Candidatus Nanopelagicales bacterium | reverse complement strand
GAACTTCGCCCTTAACAACATTTTGCGCAAGACCTTCGACAACCGCAGTCTTACCAACACCTGGTTCACCAATTAGAACTGGGTTGTTCTTGGTACGACGAGAAAGCACCTGCATTACGCGTTCGATTTCTTTTACACGACCAATAACTGGATCAAGCTGACCATCGCGCGCAGCCTGAGTTAAGTTGCGACCGAATTGATCAAGTACCAATGAAGTTGAAGGTGTGCCTTCAGCTGGACCGGCACCTTGTTGCTGTGGCTCTTTGCCCTGGTAACCCGAAAGAAGTTGAATAACTTGCTGACGCACGCGATTTAGATCTGCGCCAAGTTTTACTAGAACCTGGGCTGCAACGCCTTCGCCTTCGCGAATCAGACCAAGCAAGATGTGCTCGGTGCCGATGTAGTTGTGGCCAAGTTGCAATGCTTCGCGAAGGGAAAGTTCAAGAACTTTCTTTGCGCGTGGAGTGAATGGAATGTGACCTGATGGAGCTTGCTGGCCTTGGCCAATAATTTCTTCGACTTGAGCGCGAACTGCTTCAAGTGAAATGTCCATGCTTTCAAGAGCCTTGGCGGCAACGCCTTCACCTTCGTGAATGAGTCCAAGGAGGATATGTTCGGTTCCGATGTAATTGTGATTAAGCATGCGTGCCTCTTCTTGGGCAAGCACCACAACGCGACGAGCACGGTCGGTAAATCTCTCGAACATGTGCAACTCCTCTTAACTTTTCGGCCTTGACTCAATGCTAGAGCCAATGCATGACAGCGCATCTGCGGATTTATAAACCTGCAAAGGCTTGGCAGCAAGGTCTGCCGTATTCAATGGACTTTTTGAATCTAGGTCTATCTGCCAGTAGCGAACAGTCGATATTTAGAGATTTTTGAGCATTCTGGTGTTGCCAAGAGTGTTCGGCTTCACATGCTCTAGATCCAGGAATTCTGCAACGCCCTGATCACCCGAAAGCAAGAGTTCGGCATATGTTGAGGCATCAACGGGAGATTCGTCAATTGGTGTGAAGCCATGGCCAGTGAAAAATTTAGTTTCGAAAGTTAAGCAGAACAATCTGGTTAATCCAAGGTCGGATGCGCGCTGCGTTAACGCATTCAGAATCTGCGAACCAATTCCTTGACCTTTACAGCTTGGATCGACGGCAACGGTTCGGACTTCTCCCAAGTCATGCCACATCACATGCAGTGCGCCACAACCAATAACTTTTCCATCTTGTTCAGCTACATAAAATTCTTGGACATCTTCGTAAAGCGTCACAGTATTTTTGCGAAGTAGTCGCGGGCCATCTCCGGCATAGTTTTCAACTAAGTCGCGGATTGCTAAAACGTCTGCCGTTATTGCTGGACGAACAGTTACAGTCATGTCTATTCAGGCTTTACTAATGGGAACAAAATAGTTTCGCGAATATTTAAACCAGTTAATGTCATTAGCAATCGATCAATACCCATGCCAACACCACCAGTTGGTGGCATTCCATACTCAAGCGCACGCAAGAAGTCTTCATCAAGTTGCATCGCTTCGGCATCGCCGCCAGCTTTAAGTGAAGACTGTTCCATCAAACGTTTGCGTTGAATGACTGGATCAACAAGTTCGGAGTATCCGGTTCCGGCTTCGTAACCGTCGATGTAAAGGTCCCACTTTTCGGCAGTTCCCTTGTGGATTCGGTGTTCACGAACCAGCGGTGAAGTATCAACTGGGTAGTCCATAACAAATGTTGGGTTCTTCAAGTGCTCGACTACGTAATGCTCCAGCAATTCTTCGACCAATTTTCCGTGAATTGCTTTTGGATCATGCGTGATTCCAGCATCTGCGCAAAGTTTACGAAGTTCTTCGATTGGAGTTTCTGGAGTTATTTCTTTACCAATTGCTTTACTGACCGATGGGAATACCGAGATCTGATCCCATTCACCCGATAGGTCACGAGTGCCGCCATCAACCAATTCATAATTCAATTTTCCATGAACTGCCATTGCAGCTTCTTGGATTAGTTCTCTAGTCAAAGTCGCCATGTCGTTGTAATCCGCATAAGCCTGGTAATACTCCAACATCGCAAACTCAGGTGAGTGCGTTGAGTCAGCGCCTTCATTGCGGAAGTTGCGATTGATTTCAAATACTCGTTCAATACCGCCGACTACACAACGCTTTAGGAAAAGCTCTGGTGCAATCCGCAAGAACAATTGCATATCGAAAGCATTTGATGCGGTTACGAATGGTCGCGCTGCTGCCCCACCATGCATAGTTTGCAGCATTGGAGTTTCAACTTCGATGTAGTCCCGCTTTGCAAAACTTGCTCGCAAGCTCGACATAGTTGCTGGACGCAGTCGCGCAACAGTGCGAGCAGTATCGCGCATTATTAAGTCTGCATAACGCTGGCGAACTCGAGTTTCTTCACTCAAAGGTTTGTGAGGATTTGGAAGTGGGCGCAATGCTTTGGCAGCCATGTGCCAGCTGTCTGTCATTACGGAAAGTTCGCCGCGCTTGCTGCTGATAACTTCACCAACAACGGCAACTACGTCACCGATATCAACTAGACCTTTCCAGGCATCAAGTTGATCTTCGCCGATTCGATCAAACGAAAGCATGGCTTGAATGGTTTCACCGGTTCCAGCCTGCAATTGCGCGAAGCAAAGCTTGCCAGTGTTGCGCATGAACATAACTCGGCCAGCTATACCTACAGTGTCGCCACTTTCTTGTTCGGCGACTAAGTGCGCGTACTTGTCGCGAACTGCAGGAATTGTCGTAGTTACTGGAACTCGAACTGGGTAAGCATCCTGACCGCTAGCCAAAATTGCAGCCCGCTTTTCGTGGCGAACCTGCATTTGTTCAGGCAGGTCGTCTACTTCTTCAGCTGCTGGATTCTGATCGGTGGTCATTGACCAAGATTATCGGTACTAAGCGTTGCGCTCGAACATCAGACGCAGACCAATCAAAGTTAGATCTGGCTCGTGGTGGGTTATGGTCTCGGACTCCGGGACCACAATGGCCGATAAGCCACCAGTGGCAATCACAGCCTTAACTGGAGTTCCCAACTCGTCAACAATTCGATCCACTAAACCATCCACTTGTCCCGCGAATCCATAGACAGCGCCAGATTGCAAGGCTTCGACAGTGTTTTTGCCAATTACGTTGCGTGGTGCGATTAATTCAACTTTTCGTAGCTGTGCAGCTCGCGAGGCCAATGCATCAATCGAAATCTCAATGCCAGGTGCCAGGGCGCCACCTAGGAACTCACCCTTTGCTGAGATCACATCAAGATTCGTTGAAGTTCCAAAATCAACCACGATTGCCGGACCGCCATACAACGTGAAGGCAGCTAACGAATTAACAATTCGATCTGCGCCAACTTCTTTTGGATTGTCGGTCAGAACTGGAACACCGGTCTTGATTCCGGGCTCAACAATTACTTGTGGCACGTCTTGGTAATAGTTGTTCAACATCGTGCGCATTTCGCGAAGCACAGCTGGCACAGTTGAACAAAGCGCAATTCCAGTAATGTCTGGAGCGTCGCTAAGTATCGCCTTGAACTTAAGCGCCAATTCATCAGCAGTCTCACGGCTGTCTGTCTTAGTTCGCCAAGATGAAACTAATTGGTCACCTGCAAACAACCCAAGAACGGTATTGGTATTGCCGACATCAATTGCTAACAGCATGCTTTTCCTACTTTGCTATCTCGAGGTTGTCAATAAGTCTTACGTCTTCAGTATTTACTGCCACAAAAACTCGAGCATTATCAATTGTTGGCAGTGACACCAAATCATTGGATCTGATTTCGAAGTATTCAATTTCGAACTTCCCACTTTGTTCCAAGATCGCAATACCGGAAGCTTCTGCTTCGTCTATTGAACTTGTACTCAAAAAAACTTCAGTTGCTTTATTCATCGCAGCGGGAATTAGTTTTGCGTGTTCAATAGCTTGCTCTGAAAGCCGGCGATTACGGCTTGATAGCGCAACGCCAAATTCATCTCGAACTGTTGGTACTCCAATAATTTCAATTGGCATTTTTGTAGCAGTAACCATTGCCTTGACCAGAGTTAACTGTTGAAAATCTTTTTCCCCAAAGAATGAGTAGTTGGCATGTGTGATTGAAAGTAATCGCTCCACGACCGTCAACATGCCACGAAAGTGACCAGGGCGAGCTTTACCTTCTAAAACATCTCCGATTGCACCTGGTTCTATTGGTGGATTTACTTCTAGCCCGTTTGGATACATCTGTGCAACGTCTGGCACAAAAACTGCATCTGCACCGGCGCTTTGCAAAGTATCCAAATCAGAATCCAAGGTTCGGGGATATTCAGCTAAGTCTGAAGAATTATTGAACTGTGTTGGGTTAACAAAAATTGTCGCAATAACTCGAGTTCCACTTGGAGTATTTGCTTTTGCGTATCTGACCAACTCAGCATGGCCTTGATGCAAAGCACCCATGGTTAATACGGCTGCGATTGGGGTGGATTCTTTTTTGGCCCAAGCATCAACTTCGGCAACAGTGTTTAAAACTATTGGGAGGCTCATGATTCATCTGCCAAAACAATTAAGAGTTCTTCAGCTAACTGTGGTTGCAAAGTTCCCGAAGCGAGTGCCCGAATCGCAGTTAACCGTGCCATCGCCCGATAAGCCTGACTAACCGCTGGATCAAAATTTGCAAGTACTCTCAAATGTTCCCGAACTGTTCCAGCATCTCCGCGAGCAACTGGACCTGTGATTGCAGCATCGCCATTTCGTAAGGCATTGTCTAATGAGGCACTGAGCAATGGCGTAACCAAATCTTCTGGATTTGTGATTCCAGCGGCTTCAAGTAACTCAGTTGTTTGGGTAACTAGTGTCATTAAATTGTTTGCCCCAAAAGTTAAGGCAGCGTGATAGAGCCCGCGATTTTCTTCAGGAACCCAAATTGGTTCGCCGCCGATTTCTACTACCAAAGTTTCGGCAACTGGTCGCAAAGTCTGAACGGTTGTAATTCCAAATGGGCAAGCAGATAACCGATTCAGATCGATACTGGTTCCGGTGAACGTCATAACTGGATGAAGTGCCAGCGGTAAACAGCCTTGATCTGTTAACGGTCGCAGAATTTCAATTCCATATCTGCCTGAAGCGTGCATTACAAAAGTTCCCGGGCTAACTGCATTGGTTGCAGCTAAACCATTAACAACTTGGCTGAGGTAGTCATCCGGCACAGTCAAGAGAATCAGGTCTCGATCTTTAACTGCTTCTTCAATCGAAGTAACCGGAACGCCAGGTAAAAGTGATTCTGCTCTTAGTTTTGAGATGTCACTAACTGCAGTGCAGGCACGAATGTTGTGTCCAGCACGTTTTAGGGCAGCACTTAACACGGAACCGGCTCTGCCAGTTCCGACTACGCCAACGTCAAGGCGTGGAGGTTTTTCGGTCCAAGGCTCATCGCTCTCGGCCATCGTGTTGACCACGTATTAAGACTAGTAGCAACTTTCTAAATGTCGAATAAATCGATAAATCATCAGGGGTATGACACGATAAGTCCCGTGGTTGAGCGCAGCAGAGTGGGGATCTCTCCCCTAGATACAGCAAGGTCTGATCACACCTCAAACTTGGCATTACATGCCCCAGCCACTCACGGAATGATGCGAATCGATTGTGAGTATGACGGCGAAATCATTACTGCGGCAAAACCAATTCTCGGTTCTATGCATCGAGGCGCCGAAAAGCTTTTCGAGTCTCGCGACTACCGACAAGTCATAGCGCTTGCCAATCGTCATGAATGGTTGAGTGCCTACTCGGGCGAAGTTGGCGTCGCTCAATTAGTCGAAACCGCACTTGGTATCGAAGTTCCCGACGCTGCCCAGTGGTTTCGCACGTTACTCCTGGAATACAACCGAGTAACTTCACACCTAGCATTCTTGGCCGGCTTTCCTTGGCAAGACGAGGAACTGATTCAAAACTTAAGGAAGTCCCGCGAACTGTGGGTTAACCACTATCGCGTTTACACGGGTAGTCGCATGCATCCAATGTTGACTCGGATCGGTGGACTTACACATGCGCCATCCGCTGAATGGTTAGAACAAGTTCAGCATCTTTGCTTTGATACTGCCCAAATTGTTTTAGAAACGAATTGGCTCTCTCTAATTTCTGAATTTGAATCAGTCGGCGTCTTAACTAAAGCCCAAGCTGTTGAAGGTGCAGTTAGTGGGCCAGTTGCTCGTGCCAGTGGTCATGCTATTGATTTACGAGAGACCGCTAGTGGACTGAAGTATTCCGAACTAGAAAGTTTCGCCGTTGTGTTGCAAGCATCGGGAGATGTGAGCGCTCGCATGTTGCAGCTCGTAGATGAGATGACCATTTCACTAGCGATGATTTCGGAGCTGAATGAGCCATGCACTTTTCACTTCGCAGACGAAGTCAACGTTTTGCTGCCAAAAGTTGTGCGTGTGCCAGAAGGAAGTTACGAACACAGCATTGAAACTCCACTTGGAATCGCATCTTGGTTCTTAGTTTCCAGAAATGACAAACTGCCATATCGTTTGAAACTTCGTCCCGCTAGTTTGCATACCGTATTGGCATTATCAAATGTGTTGCCAGGATCAAATAAAAAAGATTTTGAAGCAGTAGTGGCAAGTATGCCGTTTATTGCAGGAGATGCTGACCGTTAGTCTTTGCGCTTCAATGCCAATTCGGCTAAGTCTGCAAGGCGAACCATTAAGGTTTCAATCAACTTCTGGGATGAATCAAGTCGATCGCGCAAATCTTTTATTTCATCTCGCATGATTACAAGTTCAAGGGAATGAGTTTGTTCCGCAGCTTCATCAATGATGATTGTCGGTGAAGCCTGTTGTGTTGATTGGGTATAGACCCGTGGCTCTTCTCGCGTTTCAGTTCTTACTGACTCTTGATACGTAGCTGAACTTGGCGCGAAGTTTGGTTGTGGTGCCGGTGGTTCTACAACTGCATCTGTCTCAAACAAAGAATCAAATGACTTTGGTTCTTCGACTACGGCTGCAGCGGGAACTTCAGTTTGAGTAACCGGAATAAATGGTGGTGCTTCTTGAACTGAAACTTCGATCGGCGCAAAAATTGGATGATCAAAACTTTGTGAAACTCGATTGATGTTTGTTTGCAAGCTTGCACGCATTTGTGCAATCCGACGTCGCGCTTCTTCTAACGCTTCAGCTGGTGAAACTACAAAGTCTGGATCAGGCACGATCTCATTTGGAAATTCGTACGGCCTTACTTCAACAACAGGCTCCCGCACAGTATTGACGCTATCGGATGATAAATCTTTTGGCGAAATAAAATCAGACTCATCGGTTGCGACTACTTCGACTGGTGCCCAAGAATCCATATCGACATTTTGGACACTTTGTGACATACCGGACGCAAGCTTTTCTTCACGAGCTTTCGCTTGATCAAGAGTTTCGCCAGATTTAATCAGCGGAACCCAACCGGTGTATTCGCCACGAATGATTTCATCAGCATCAGGTGGCAGTAGTGGTCTGCGACGAATAATTGTGTCTTCATCGATTGGCATGAACTGCTCGATTGGTGGAGCAAGTGTTGGCTCATCTACATCACTTAAATCCCAAACTGGAGCAGTTAATGGATCCCATTTTTCGGAGCGCGCGTCATTAACTGAGTCATCAGTAGACATTTATTCGCCTCCTAGGGAAGATGTGGAGAACCCAAGCCTATGGGCATTTTGTGCACATGTGAAACTATGAATCCGTGTAATGCTTGGAAGCATGGGGTTTCTGGCTAATTCGGCTCTTGCTATCGGGGCTACCGGAGTAGGAAGCCTGACTTATGGCCTAGTCGAGGCCCAAGCTTTCAAAGTCCGCGAACTTGATCTGGCTTTGCTTCCGGCTGGCAGCGAGTCGATTCGGGTGCTTCATATTTCAGATTTGCATATCACGCCCGCCCAAACTCGAAAAATCAATTGGGTTAAATCACTTGCCGAACTAGAGCCTGACTTTGTAGTTGGCACTGGAGATTTCTTGGCGCATCAACTTGCAGTTCCAGCTGTCGTCGAGGCTATGAATGAATTGCTGGACATACCTGGCGCTTATGTATTAGGCAGTAACGATTACTTCGCTCCTACAATCAAAAATCCATTTATGTATTTCAATAAGAAGCGAGAGATTCGAGCTGAAGGTACTGCGCTTCCAACCTCTGACTTAGTTGATGAACTTAACGATGCAGGTTGGCTTGACTTAAACAACAAACAAAGCACTGCTGTGATTAACGGAGTAAAGATTCACTTCCGCGGTACTGATGACCCACATATCAACAAAGATGACTACTCAGCGGTTGCAGGTGCTTTTGATTCGGATGCCTTTGCATTTGGTGTGACTCATGCACCGTATCGAAGAGTTTTGCAAAGCTTCGAAACTGATAACGCAGATTTGGTTCTCGCTGGGCACACTCACGGCGGGCAAATTTGCATTCCGTTTTACGGAGCTCTAGTCACAAACTGTGATCTGCCACAAGGGCAAGCAAAAGGCTTTTCTACTTTCGGTGAAAGTGAAATGCCAATGCACGTTTCCGCAGGGGTTGGAACTTCACCGTTTGCACAAGTTCGCATTGCTTGTCGTCCAGAGGCAACGTTAATCACGCTGAATGCAAAAACTAACTAGCTGAATTCCTTAGCAACCACTTCAGCAATTTGTGCAGTGTTCAATGCTGCACCCTTACGTAAGTTGTCACCACAGACAAAGAAATCAATTTCATTTGGATATTCTTTGGAAACTCGAATTCGACCAACGACTGTTGGATCTGTTCCGACTACATCGATAGGTGTTGGGAAAATCTTGTTTGCCGGATCATCAGTTACTACTACGCCTTCGGCATTAGCAAGCAATGCTCGAACTTCATCAGCAGTAACCGCGCGATCCAAAACCGCATGCACTGCAAGTGAGTGGGTTGTTACAACTGGTACGCGAACACATGTGGCGTGAACCTTTAGTTCTGGCTTACCAAGAATCTTGCGAGATTCATTACGAACTTTAAGTTCTTCACTTGTGTAATCGTTTTCCGAAAGTGATCCCGCCCATGGCACGACATTTAATGCAAGCGGTGCTGGGAATACATCGTTCTTTGTGATGACATTGCGAACGTCTTTAGTTTCACTGCCTAAGTTTTTGCCAGCTACTGCATCCATTTGTTCTTGCAGTGAATCGATTCCACCTTGGCCAGCACCAGAGGCTGCTTGGTACGAGGCAACAACAAGTTCTTTTACGCCAAATGCTTTTTCAAGTGCCCCAACAACCACGATCATCGAAAGGGTTGTGCAGTTTGGATTGGAAATGATTCCACGAGGACGATTGCGAGTTTGTTCCGCATTTACTTCTGGCACTACAAGCGGAACATCAGCATCCATGCGGAATGCGCCACTGTTATCGACCGCAATTACACCCTTAGCAGCAGCAATTGGTGCCCACTTTGCTGAGATCTCATCTGGGACATCGAACATTGCAACATCTACGCCATCAAAGGCTGCTTCAGTCAGTTCTTGAACTACTACATCTTCGCCACGTACCTGCAATATCTTGCCAGCGGAACGTGCTGAAGCGAGCAACCTGATCTCGCCCCAGACATTTGGACGAGTTGAAAGTATGTCTAGCATTACAGTGCCAACAGCACCGGTTGCGCCGACTACCGCAAGGGTTGGTTTTTTACTCACTACTTATCGTCCCGTTCCACCATAAACAACGGCTTCGCCGTCAGCATCCAAACCAAAAGCGGTGTGAATTGCAGTAACTGCTTTTTCTGCATCGTCTGCGCGAGTAACAACTGAAATTCGAATTTCAGAAGTTGAAATCATTTCTACGTTTACGCCCGCGTCTGCGATTGCTTTGAAGAAAGTTGCAGACA
>JALRCB010000002.1 GCA_023257525.1 Candidatus Nanopelagicales bacterium | reverse complement strand
TCATCGGTGCAATCACATTCGTCACCGATGTGTAATCACTATTAGGTTGGTATCCCATCAAATAAAGGCCATTCGCATTAACAATATAGCCTTCGCGATCAGCTAAAAATTGTCCGTTCCGTGTGTAGAAGGTTCGACCAGGTTGATAATCTTTAAACATTCCGATCGAAAACATGCCATCACCATTAATTGACATGTCGAGCGGCGAAGCAGAGTACCGCGTGGACCCCGCAGCGTAAGAACGCTTTGTCAATCCCGAGGCTCCGCCTGATGTAAAACGACCCCCTTGGCTTGGACCAATTGAGCTCGATAATGCTTCTGCAAATAGGTACTCCGTGCTTTTGAAGCCAACTACACTACTTGAGGCAATATTTTTACTGGCGATCTCTATCGCCGTCGAATTTGCCCGAAGCCCTGCTAATCCAATTGAAAATCCACTAGACATGGTTTGCTCTCAACAAAGAATCAAAGTCAAAACAATTAAGAACCGATATGGATGATTTGTTCATCACTAACAGTCCGCCCGTCACTCAATTGCAAGGTGACACCAGCCCCTTGCCGCTGCGCACCTAATACCGTAGCACCCGTAAGCATGTTACCAGTGCTCAATTTTCCATCCAAGGCGAAGCCCTCTACTGAAACCATGTAACGCCCCGCCAAAAACCGGGAACCATCCTTACCCACCCCATCCCAACTCAGGGTTTTAATATCTGCTGACAAAGCTCCCACCTGGATTTCATCGATAATCCGCCCGTCGTATGACTTGATCCGTACAACCGCATCATTCATGCCAGCTGCGGAATTAACCCCAAACTCGACAGAATTCGATCCATTCCAAACCAATGAATCAGAAACAGCCATGACAGATCGACCAATGAGGGCAGACTGGTCGAGCAAGCGCCCGTTCTGCACCTGCTTAACGAAGTTATCAATGGAGCTGCGCATGGACTCAATACCTTGAAGCTGACTCATTTGAGCCAGCTGCGAGGCGAACTGCGCGTTATCCATGGGATTGAGCGGATTTTGGTTCTGTAATTGCGTGATCAACATCCGCATAAAGTTATCTTGAATCTCTTTGGAGCTTGTTCCAATCGAATTCGAAGCAACCTTTGGAGAATTAGCAGTAATTGGATCATACACACCAATGGAACTTAAGTTATTCTGCGTCGTCATCCCATTTAACCCCTACCAAGATCAAGCATCTTGAGCATTAACTGCTTGCTTGTGTTCATAACCTCTATATTCATCTGATAAGATCGAGATGCTGAGATCATATCAACCATAACCTCAACAGGATTAACATTCGGCATGCGGATATAACCACTCGAATCAGCGCTTGGATGTCCAGGCTTATAAACTAACGGACCAGGTCGTTCATCCTCTAAAACATTCGCGACCTCAACTCCAGCGGCAACCTCACCGAGAATAGGCGCGGGCCTGAACACGACTTGCCGAGGCTTGTAAGGCTTTCCATCAGGCCCAGAAACCGATTCAGCATTTGCTAAATTAGAAGCGAGCGCATTAAGTCTAAGAGATTGCGAGGAAAGCGCCGTTGATGCAACCTGGAAGCTTCGCATCAAGCTCATGAGTTATTCCCTGAAAGCGCCATTCTCCGTGATGCGAGCACGCCATTCAACAATGTCATTGCCGCCTCTGTTCTAACAGCGTTATCTGCAAAATGCGCCCTCTCCGTTTCAACGTCGACAGTATTCCCATCGAGGGTAGGCTGCATCGGAATCCGATAAAGAAGGGCAGGAGCGCCTGGCAAAGACCCACCGACGCGGTAGTGACGTTCACTTGTCGCTGACATCGGGAGTGCATTTGAGTAACTCACCCCCTCAAGTTGCTCCCGCAAAGCCTGACTAAACAAAACATCCCGTGCTTTGTATCCAGGCGTATCCACGTTCGCCATATTCGACGAGAGTATTTGCTGGCGATAAGAACGCATCCGAAGTGCAGCTTCAGAGAAATATAACGGATCGAACTCTGGAACTCTGTCCATGAACACCTCCTGAGCACTGTAAAGCAAGCACTGTACCAAAAAGACCGGTGGTTGATTTAGATTGACAAACGGTCAGTTTTTGTTAAACCAACTATCGTCATTATCCGACCCGCCCATTTCCCGACGACGATTGCCGTCACTTCCGGCAATTTATGCCGGGTCTAGCTAAGCTTCATCACCGGTCGCTTTTCAATATTTTGAGGTGGTCTCACTCCCAGTGGAGCAAACGACTTCAATTCCAGAAACTGTCCGAGAGAAATTACCAAGGGATTCCTCAGAACAACATGCAACACACCTTCAGTACAAGGCGGGAGTGTTAACGATCCATGGTAAAGAAAGGCAGAACCACTTGGATTGGGTATGAAATCGGCAAGATTGACGAAACGGTCATTCGTAGACACTAAATCGTCTTCTCCAAGAGGCATTCTCTGCATCAGGACCCGAAATGCTGCATTCGCAGCCGAATCATTCTTGCCAACAATCGGTACCGACAGATTCAAAAGACGTTGATTCGATTGGTAGTGCAGGATGACTGATGCGTCGTACCCCTGATCATCTAAGAAGTGTTCCCCAGGAACTCGGAATTCAAGATGATGTAATCTCCATTCTAGTCCACGAAACTTTAAGCGCGAATTGGTGAGCAAATTGAACTTCAATACGCCGCGATCCTTTTCCGCTCGAAAGCTAGCCGGTTCCCATTGAAACTCGGGTAACAACATCGAACTGTCCAATACATCTGAGGACCTAATCACTATCGGTGATTGGAATTTCCCACTCGAACACTGGGCAAAATCTGGGTCGATCCTACCCCAGTTCTGAGGGCCACTTGGCCCACTCCAAGTCCATCTGGCCCCTCCGTTTAATAACGATGTTTTATCGCTCTTGCGATCCTCTCTAGAAGATACAGCCTGCCTAGGGTGATTTGACTTCATAGACGAGACTGCCGGGTCCGCCGCGCCAGCCGTCCTCGCGCGAGGTTCTCCAACAGTCGATTGAATCACTACTCCTTGTATCGCCTTAGAACGCTTTCCTTGATCCGCCGATTCAATGGAAGAGATCGACCCACCCTGCCCCGCAAAGGCGCCGGAAGGCTTACTCGTTGACACCCCCGTCAAATCACCGTCGGCACGCAGGATAAGCTCCCCATCCGTGCCTAACTTGCCCTCCAAAAGAGCCCTTACACGAAGCTCTAAGCTCGTAATTGACGGTTCGACCTTTGAATCAGGAGGGATTGGCGTTGAAGGATTAACAGGCTTTGCAGAAGTCAAATCAACATCCTTGCGGACGTTGGTTGAAGCAGCGTTAAGCTTCAGAGATTCGGCATTTGTTGGCTTCTTGTCAACAGGAAGAGCTATCGATGACTTAATATCGGTCATCTGCTGCTTAACGATTGGCGCACCAGACGTTGGAGCGGCCTTGTCCGCATCGGCAGCGAGAACTTCAAATTGAAGTCCAAGTGCAACAAATAAAGAAAAAAACACGGGCGATGTCAGAGCCCAAAAAAAACAATTCAGTGGCAATAAAAGCCCCTTTAAAGTCATGTCGATATCCCCTTACGGCCTCTTTACTGCATCAACTGGCACCGAAGGACCACAAGCACCTGGTATAGGACAGTACTTGGCGCCCACTCCCTGTTGATTACGTGGATCCAAGTTATGCGGAATGCTCTGTGCTGCTGACGCTGGTCTGGCTGAAACTGCCTTTGTATCCCGGGTATTAACGACTTTCCTCTGACTAGATTTCTTTGAACCTTCGTCCTCAATCGCCACATTAGGCGACACAGGAGCTTGCTGGGGTGGTGACACGATATTCGCTTGTTCCTTCGGAATTTGCCCAACAGCCAACGGGCTAGCTGTCGCAGCGGCTGCCTTAAACCTCGCTTCACATGTTGGTAGAGCTATTCTGGAGTTCGCAACGCCAAAGTCACCTGGCATAACAGCTCTTAAGGGCTCTTTGTCGTCATTGGAAATCATACTCAGCAGAGGACCCAACCATCCAGTCTGCCTTATCGGAAACTCTGGCTCCGGATCTAAGCGAGACTGGCAACTAGCAACCCGACGCTCTAGGTCCAGCTTCGTTAAATAATAACCGTCCTTCAGGAGACCTGCAGTTGTCATTACACAATTATGCCAAACTCGAATCAAATCAGGCGAAGGATATTTCAACCTTTCGGCAGCGTCGGTTAGTCGAGTCGCAGTACAACTCAGAAACTCACCTTCCACTTTCAGCTGCTCACAGTAACTACCGCGAGAACTATATTGACTCCTACATGTGAGACTAGCCTGATCCCAAGCACGCGCAAGTGCTGCATTCCTATCCTTAAGCGTTGGAGATAATGGCAAAGAGGGAAAATCTCCAGAAGACACAGTCTTGGGTAAGCTTTCTAAACATCCTGCAAGAGAAATGAAGACGGCCATGAGGAGGGTAAGTCGAAAAATCTTCATATTAATTTCCTCGGGTTAAGCTCAAGGCCTGACGCAATAATCCATAAACGCCTTCTTGTGAACGCTGGAGAGCTTCTGGAAAAACCGGCAACAAAACATAGATCAAAAAAACTCCGATAGGAATCGTAAGAGCAAAGCCGATCGAAAACAAATTCATTTGAGGACTTGTTCTGCCCAAAAACCCTTGAGCAGCCATTACAACGAGATTAATGGCAATAAAAGGAAGTGCCAAAAGCAAACCAATCCCAAACGAACCAGCAAAGACACTTAAAACAGATGAAATATTAAACATAGTCGGCCATCGGCCTGGAGGCAAACTTCTAAACGAATCAAATATTATCTCAATTATCACCAAATGAAGATTCAATACAAACATGAGTGCCAGTCCGATCAAACCGAACAAACTGCCTACAACGCCGGAGGGTAATGCTTGATCTGGATTGTACTGGGACGCGAATGAGAGCCCTGTTTGAATACTGATTATTTCAGCAGCGACATCAAAGACAATCATACCGACTCTCACTAACCAGCCCATCGCTAGACCGATAAGCAGCTCAGTTGCTGAGAGTAAAAAAAAGCCTGCACTGGATCCTGCTATTGAAATTGCCGTTAGAGCACCGATTTCGAGAGGAATGCCAAAAGCAATAATAAGAGCCAATCCAATTCTAAATCGCTGAGGAATCGTTTGCAGTGCGAAGAACGGCGCGGCCAGCAAAAGCCCTACGATCCTGGTTGCAGCTAACAAACCTGGAAGCAAAGCGGTTTCTATCAGAGATTGCGGAATCGAAATCATCAGAGTGAATCAAAAACGAGCTTACAGCTATATCACTGCGTTATTGCAGGGATGCGGGCTAACACATCGCGCAAATAATCAACATATAAACTCAATATAGTCGATCCGCCAACCCCTATGACTAGCGCAGTAATCAAAAGCTTTGGCACAAATGTCAATGTCTGCTCATTAACTGAAGTCGCTGCCTGCAACACCCCTAGAAGCAGTCCGAGAGCGAGAATGGCTAACAAAATCGGACCAGCCAGAAGCCCCATCATGAGAATAGCTCTTAGAACATGTCCAATAATTTCACCACTATCCATCTTTGAAAACACCTATCAAGTAAGGAAAGTCGATTAAGTGGCCACCATCCGGAAACTCTCTACCAACCCACCGATCAGCATCGCCCATCCATCAGCAAGTACAAAAACTATGAGCTTTAATGGCAACGAGAAAGTGATCGGTGAAACCATAACCATGCCGAGAGCTGTGAGTATGCTCGCAACAGCAAAATCTATTGCAAGGAAAGGCAGATAAATTACAAAACCTATCAAAAATGCTGTTCTAATTTCACTAATTGCGAAGGCTGGTATCACCGTGGTTAGAGGAACATCCTCGGGTTTAGCATAAGTTTTGCCAGACAATCGAATAAAAAGATTCAAATCGTCCGCGCGGGTTTGTCGAAGCATAAACGCTTTAACCGGCTCGATACCCTTATCAACGGCTTCCTGGAAACCAATTCTCCCTGCACTATAGGGCTGCCAAGCATCTCCGTAGACCTTGTCGGCGACTGGAGCCATCACTGCAGCAGTAACAAATAAGGCTAACCCTACCAATACCGCGTTCGGCGGCGTGGTAACTAATCCCATTGCCTGTCTCAGCAGCGAAAGTACAATAAGAATTCTTGTGAAGCTCGTCATGAGCATCAGCATCGAGGGCAAAAAAGATAGCGCAGTCAGCAACAAAACCGTTTGAACAGGGACCGAATAACTTGTTACCCCGCCCTTGCCTGGTACCGACTCAAAAAGCGGCAAGCTTTGCGCAAGGATGTCAGACGGGAACAGACAGGCAAACGCTACTAGGACAACTACGGTTGCTGATAGAGCGCTGACGTTGAATGGTTGGGAACGCAATCGTTCAGCTTTGAGAGTTCGCTCTAACTCACTGGCCTTACGACGATCAATAACTGTAATTTGCTGTGATGTAATACCAAGCAATAAAACCTCATCCCCATTGAGGACCTCGACCAAACGCTCTTTTTGGCCAACCTGAAGGGAACTGATCAATCGAAGAGATGGGCTCTGCTGGGTTGAACGTCTCCAAAGCCGCGCAACAAAACCTATAGCTAACGCAATCAAAGTGACAATAAATAAGAATATCAAGCTCGAGCTCGAAATTTCCATTGAATTTGCACAAGCTTTGAGAGAAATCTACTAGCGATTGAGCTTACGGAGTCGCTCAGTAGGGGTAACGATATCGGTTAAGCGAATACCATATCGATCGTTAACAATAACCACCTCTCCCTGTGCAATCAAACAGCCATTCACCATAACGTCGAGAGGTTCACCAGCAAGTACATCTAACTCCACCACTGAACCATAAGACAGTGCTAGCAGATTTCTAATCTGCATTTTTGCTCGACCTAACTCAACTGTCACATTGACCGGAATATCTAAAACCAGGTCGATATCGTTTACACCGCCATCTGCACCGCCAATATCAAAATTATCAAAGTTAACCGACTGTGCATCACCGGACAATCCACCAGATGACTCATTACTCATTTATTTCTCCATACCAAACTTGAATTCATCATCATACTTTTGAGGCCCAAGCAACTGCTTATTTTTGAGTCCAAGACTTACAAAGTCAGTAGGGTTACGAATCTCTTCGACTCGTAGGGCATACCGACCGTTCTTAACACCATACTTACCTCGGATCATTGGCACTCGATTTACAAAGGCCGTGATTGGATCCTGAACTTCGATGGGTATTATTTCACCAACATTCAATGACAGAATATCTCCAAGCAACATTTTTCTTTCAGCGAGAATTGCAGCAATCTCTACTTCTGCTGTCTGCATTTCGCTTTCTAGTGCTCCTGTCCATTTCGTATCTGCTTCCATCTGGAAGCCTACGGACTGCGCAAACAATGTTGCTTTTAGAGGTTCAAACACCCAAAAAGGCACGCAAAAGTCCACATCGCCTGCGCGTCCATTGATATCAATCGTGAACTTACAGTGCAAGACCATCTCATCGTTACCAGTAATTTTTGCAAACTGAAAATTACCTTCGGATCTTACAAAATCAAACTTCAACTCATAAACTTGTTTCCACGCCTTTTCGTATTCTGCGAGAACCATATCGACAAAACGTCTAACTATTCTTAACTCTGTCGCTGTGTATTCCTTTGGAACGATTTTGGGTTCGAGGTGCCCCTCGCCACCAAACATATTATCGATTGTGAGGTATATAACAGCTGGGTCAACAATCCAGCACGCGACCCCGCGGAGCGATTTGATGTTAACAATGTTGATATTTGTACGCTCGGGAAAGCTCGAGAGAAAATCGGAATATGGTTTTATTTTCGGGGGATGGAGATCAACTTCGCAACGGCAGCGAATCATGTTAAATAACTGCAGCCTCATGGTTCGAGCAAATCGCTCATGAATCAGCTCAAGGGTCGGCATTCTCCTGCTAAGAATGCGATGCATCTTGTCAAAGACTGAGGCTTTGGCCTCGCGATTTGTCTTGAGAACGTCGTTACCCAAGTCATCGTCTGGTTGATCGTCTGCCGTCGCCTTTACAGCTTCACTCACTGGACTCTCGCTCAATCAAGAAGTTGCCATTAATAGAACACTAGATTTGGTCATGTCCCATCACTGCATGATGAATTGCTTGAAGAGCACTCCCTGAACCGGTAAATCCATCTCGCTGATTCGCCAGAACTGTGCTGCAGCTTCTCGAGCGACTTGAGTCATTTGGGCGGTTGCTGAAGCATCTTTAGGCATTGCGCCTATGCGCTCAAGGTTCCTAAGGTCAGCTGTTGATGGTTGTTGCTGAAGCACGTAGATCGCGGTCAATTGGGGTTCAATAATCGAGTTAACGACCAATGCAATCTCTTTACCAAGAATCTCCTTGCCTTCTACCGTCGCGAGCTGCTCCATGGAGCGCGAGGAAAGCACAGTAATGATTCGATCCTGGACGACAGGCAAAAACTCTTTGATCTTTCCCTCGACCTTGCCTTCTGATACTCGCAGGAACATTTCAACCTGAAGATAATGTTCGCCACCTTTAGACGGCAGGTTCACAGTGAAGGGGTCCATCTTCACAAAGGTAGGTGCCTTGTTCTCTTTTTTAAACTGCATTTGGGCTTTTAGCCGACTCTCAAGCGTTTGTTCCGCTTCTTCGGCTTCTTTCTTTTTCTTGGCGGAGTACCACATCCAACCGCCAACGCCCCCACCAATCAACACGAGTACAACCACGATAGCTATAATTAAAGGCAATTTGCTCTTTTTTACGGGGGCTTCTTCCCCCTCTGTGGCCGCGGTTACGGCTGCAGCCGTGGCTGCATTTGCTGTTGCTGCTGGATTAAGTTCTGCTTCAGCCATTTTCAGTCTCGATAAAAATTCACTTACGAAATTCAACCACCGAAATTAACTCAGCTTATGACCCGACCCGAGTCTACGCCAAGCACTCCTAGTAAAACCAAAAAACTAATGCCCAATAATTATAACGTCCTATACGTATAAGCTTAGCCCTGACTCGCTCAGCGTAGAACGCCGCATCGCAAGACCAAAATCCCTCGACTGCTCTAAGGAGCTTACCCGATCCAATCCCAAGTCTCTCGGAGGCCTTTCACGCTCTCTTGCAAACCCAAGTCCGGATTGCCCACTTTCAACCGATACTGATAACTGCATACCCGATGCAGCAAAAACGTCAACCAAACGGGAAAGTGATTGCTCGATTGAAGCTTTCGCAGCATCAGAGGAAGGATGCACCACAAGCGTTGCATGCTGACCCGCTGAATCAAGCTTCAATTCAACGCGCACGTGACCTAAATCCGGTGGCGTGAGGTCAATCGTAGCCCCTCCACCTTGTTGAGACAACAACCAATTTACGGTTGGCTCAATCATTGGCTGCGAGCTGACAATGCCTGCTACACCCTGGCTTTGACTATTTGAGGGGGCTCGAGAGTCCTGCACATAGAGTAGTGGTAGATCGCCTTCTCGCTGAAATATATCAAGCGACTTAGAAGCATCAGCATCGCCGTCATTGAGAGGCGATAAGTCAGCCCCCGAGTACAGATTGTAGGAACCCTGAGTTTTCATTTCATCAGCCTGAAGAGGGGCAGTACTGCCATCAATTTCAAGCACTTGTGCTTGCAGTATCTGCCCGTCGACTATCCGCCCAGAAAGCGCTCCCTGGATTGATTCCTGAAGATGCTGTTCAATCGCAAAATCTCGAGGAACGACTGCCACGGGATTGAGCTTGGCAAGAAACCCATCTGAAATCAACTCTTGAAGCGCGGCACGGTCACCCCTAACTGCTGCAGCAAGCCTAGCAGTTAGAAGATTTTGGTCCGCCTGAGCATTCAGCGCTGCAAACGCCTTTCGCGCAGCTTCCAACCCGAGCTGTGCTCCTACCATAGGATCATCCCCCTGCCGTCTAAGCGCGGCTACGGAGGCATCAAGTAGCGCACTAACACCGCCGAGAGCCTCTGAATCGGTTAGGTCATGCCCCACCGCAGTTGGCGTCGAAACCTGAAACGACTGCGGGCCGGCAATACTTGCCGTTACCAAGCCAACATCGGTTACCCGTTTGCCGTCGGCAACCAATTCATCTGAGGGTAGCTGGGCGCCATCACAATCTCCCTGAAAACGCCCCCCCATCAGGCCAAGAAGCAATTCAAAGGCTAGATCATTCCGCTGTTCGGCAGATTTTTCTGTACCAACGGCGGGGTTTTCCTGCTTCATCGACTGCGTTGGTGAAGACTTGATGGCAATCATAAGGTCAACAATTTAGTAATTGATAGAAGTACCGAAGAGCTCTAGAACCTTCGACAAGCCACTATCCAGCATAATTCGTGCCAACTGGGGTTTTGATCCGAGTTGGCATGTTCAGTGTCCAAGACGAGATGCAATCGCGTCTTCCGTTTCACGCGACTCACGAAGACTTAGCTCTTGCCGAAGCCTTGATTTCATTTGAAGCTCGAGCTTTTCCAGCCCATCGAGCTTAAGGCGTAGAGCGTAATACTTTTCCATGCTCTCGGCTGCTCGAAGCTTGAGCGGTTGACTTGCCTGACGCTGATCTTGGGCAGTCGACTCTAGCTTTCTAGCGAATTCAAGAAGTCTAACCAAGTCAGGTGCTCTACCACGGTCGCTCTCAAGCGCCTGCGAAAGATCTTTCCGATATTCGTTAGCAAATTGGTCTAACTGGTTCGCAGCCGCAATGGCATCGTTCAGCTGCTGCCTCTCACGTTGTGCCACGGCCGCGGCCTGTTGCTCCCTTAAGCGCGCAACTCGAAGTACCGCATCAAGCGCTTGCTTACGGAGCATCCGCCGCACCTGTCAGCATCAACAATCCAGCAATGGAATGCTCCATATCGAAGGTTTCGTCCATATTTTGCTGCAGAAAAGCTTGGATTTCTGGCCAAAGTCGTAGCGCCTCGTCAAGTCCAGGATCGCTGCCTGGAGCGTAGGCACCCATTGCAACAAGATCACGCCCACGCATATAGCGAGAAATCAACTGTTTCAGCCTCCTAGCTGCCAGCTGATGTCGACTGTCGGTAACCCTTGGCATCACGCGCGAGATCGACTTTTCAATATCAATAGCGGGATAGTGCCCTGCATCTGCCAGTTCTCGCGATAAAAAGAGGTGACCGTCGAGGATGCCACGGGCTGTGTCAGCGACCGGATCGTGTATATCGTCACCCTCTAATAGGATGGTGTAGAACGAGGTAATGGATGAA
The DNA here is from genome assembly GCA_023257525.1 of Candidatus Nanopelagicales bacterium. Lineage (GTDB taxonomy): Bacteria > Actinomycetota > Actinomycetes > S36-B12 > UBA5976 > UBA5976. The sequence goes on along the minus strand of JALRCB010000002.1, from coordinate 24,995 downwards.
TTAGGCACAGACCCATTACCAACCTTTTCGACCAACTCTGGCATTTTTGCGAATACTGAAGGTGGGTAGCCCCGGGAAACAGGGGGTTCTCCGAGTGACAGCGCTATTTCTCGCTGTGCCATGGCAAATCGCGTGAGCGAGTCGATGATGAGAACCACATGACGTCCCTTATCCCGAAAGAACGTTGCGACATCAGTGGCAAACAGTGCGCCCCGAAGTCTCGCCAAGGGACTTGCGTCGGCAGGTGCAGCGACAACGACCGAACGACGGAGAGCCTCAAAACCGAGCGTATCCTCGCAGAACTCACGCACCTCACGACCCCGTTCCCCAACGAGGCCGATCACCACAACGTCTGCGACACATCGCCTCGCGAGCATCCCAAGAAGGACCGACTTACCAACCCCAGAACCTGCGAAGATCCCAACCCTTTGTCCGCGACCGACCGTCAACATAGCGTTAATCGATCGAACCCCAGAGTCCAGTGGTTCGTTGATGGGTTGTCGATGCAATGGATTGATCGGAGTTGATCGGTAATTGTTGGGGGCTTCCGATCCAACTGGATGACCATCCAAAGCGCGCCCATAACCGTCAACGATCCGGCCCATGAGCGTGTCACCAATCGGCAATGGTGGCGCGGATTCGATAGGAACAAATCGGCCGCCAGCCAGCGCAGGTGTATTTGCTGGGTAGACAACAGCACCGGGCGCAACATTAACCGCCGGGTCGATAGGCATTAGAAATGTTGTACCGCCTGAAAATCCTACGCACTCACATTCAACCCACCCATGTCTAGAAGCAATAGCCGCTCGGTTTCCGATGGTCATAGGCAAGCCGCCAACTTCAAGCATCAGGCCAGATACGCGCTCAAGACGTCCACTACGTACGCCTCGCGGAGCGGCTCTGATTCGGGAGGACCAACCCGATAAGCGCTTGGCGGCGGACTCAGCTCGACTGCTCAAGGTCAACCGCCCCACTTGTATCGTCGGATTCTCGCGGCAATAGCCCCATTGCCATCAATACAAGCGCTCTTCTCGCCTCGGGCCCAACATCAAGCCGGCTTCCACCAACTTCTATAAATGCACCACTATGCTGTTCAGCGTCCGCCAACACGTCGACTTTGAATGGTAATCCCGCGCGCTCCAGAAACTCGTCCCAAATAATTCTCATGGCAGGCGGAACTCGGAGTAACAAATTTTCACCTGGAGACGGAAGACGCATCAAAGCTTCTTCAACCGCGCCTAAAAATGGGCCTCTATCGATATGATCTGAAAGTGAAAGTCGCTGCGCAATTGACCAGGCTAAGTCAGTGATAGGCTCGAGGATCACGTCTGGCAGATCCTTTAACTCATGAATGAAAGCCTCAAGTGCACTGGTCAACTCGGCGATCTTGGCCACATGCTCAACGTATGCCTGTTCACGTCCCTCATTTAGCCCTTGCTCAAAACCTTGAGTCAAGCCCTCAGCAACACCTCGCTCGTACCCCTCTTGGCGACCTGCATCAAAGCCCTCCCTACGAGCAGCCTCACGAATCGCTTCAATTTCCTCAACCGTCGGCCATACAATTTCGGGTTCTGGCTCCGGAATTGGAGGATCAAAACTTGGAGGGAACCAGCGCTCTGCAGCCAACCTTGTCATGCATGTGCCTCGGGATCGAATGAAGCGCTCAACTTGAATGGCCTACCTAAGGTCAAGCCAAACCTTTTTCCACATCTTCTTGTAACCATTGTTTGAATATCGCTGCGACGACACGCGGATCTTTTTGGACAAACTCCTTGGCGTAAGCTAGCAGCTCTTCGTATTCAGCCGCCTTTTCCTCCTCCTCACGCTTGCGTTTGTCCTCGAGAATCCGTCGTTCTTCCTCGAGGCGTTGGCGCTCTTCTTCTTCTTGCAAACGCCTACGTTCACGCTCCAGCTCAAGCTCAAGTCGACGTTTCTCTCGTGCGGCGGGCGACATGGCCTGCAATTCTGCTTTAACACGTTCATCAAATTCTTCCTCGATCCGCTGCTCTTCCTCAACAACCTTAGGTGGAGGCGGAAAGAGAATTGGTCGTACCAAGAAAACGGTTACTAAGCCGAGCACAGTTGCAATAATCAAAAACTTGAAAAACTCCTTCATCACGCTTGCAAAGGTTGCCTGTTTCCAAAACGGCGGCTCATCAATAACGGGTGGAGAAAACGGAATGCTCACAACCGAAACCGAGTCCCCCCTTTGCTGGGAAAAACCCATCGCATCTCGAACAAGCGCCGTCATCTGCTGGAGCTCTTGCTGCGAATATGGTGTTTCCTTTACGTTTCCATCCGCGTCAACTGTCTTTTTGTAATTCACAATAACCGCACTAGAAACGCGCTTCACAGATGCCCGCGGTCCTCTAACCGTCTGAATCGCTCTGTCAACTTCGTAGTTAACCGTCTGCTCTTTTCTGTTTGCATTCGTCGATACCGGGCTCTGTGTACCAGGAGGTTGCGCCTGACCCTGACCCGGTTGGCCATCGACAGGCGCCTGTCCGCCTTGCGGTGGTTGATTGCTTAGCGCGCCTGGAATGCCCCCAGCGCTCGTAACCGGACCGCTCGCTTCGAGATTTTGTTGTGACCGAATACTTGCTGGGTTTTGCCCTGAGTTCGGCTTGAAGATTTCCTCGGCGCGCTCGCTTTGAGTGAAATCGACATCGACAGCTACTTGAGCCCGCACGTTGTCCCGACCAGTTACAGGCTCGAGAATTGTAACGATCCGTCTTGAAACTTGGTTTTCAACCTCACCGACATACTTAATCTGAGCAGCGTCCATTCCAGCTGCCGCACCCCTCGAAGCATTTGGAGCAAGAAGCCCCCCATCGCTGTCAACAACAGTCACCATGGATGGCGCTAGCTGAGGTATCGAAGAGGAAACAAGGTGCGTAATCGCCGTGACCTGCTGATCATCAACGACTCGCCCCGGATGTAGCGTAAGCACCACAGATGCGGTAGGTTTGGGCTGATCTCGCAAGAAGGCTGAGGTTTTAGGTATCGCGAGATGAACTCTTGCATCTCGAACTTGCGCCAGTGTCTTGATCGAACCAGATAACTCTGATTCAAGGGCTCGTTGGTAATTCACCTGCTCAACGAACTGAGACGTCCCAAGCTTTTGATTCTCAAGAAGCTCGAAGCCGACGTTACCCGCTTTGGGAAGACCTTGTCCTGCGAGTTTCAACCTTGCGTCGTAAACCTTGTCAGCCGGGACCAAGATAGCTCCACCACCCTCTGTAAATCGGTGTGGAACTTTCATTTGCTCCAATGCTGCCACGATCGCAGCACCGTCTTTGTCGTTCACATTCGAAAAAAGTACCTTGTAGTCATCCTTGCTATCCCCGGAGGCAGCTACCAAAACAACCGTCACTGCAACGAGCAAAATCGATACGGCAAGAAGCACCTTTCGAAGCGGAGGCAGTTCACTAACGCGGCCAACGACCTCCTGCCAGCGATCAGCAAGCGTCTTAGGCCCACCTGGGCGATTCATTCGCTCGACTTTGGGCGGTGCAACCTCCTCTTGCACGATAGCATTTGGATTCACACCAATAACAGTCGCACCATTTTCAGCTTGCGCCGCAAGTCCGGGGTTGACATCGGCCATAGTTCTATAAGTCTCGTTGTAAAGTTCAACCGAATTATTCAGCAGGTTTTGCCGGGGGGCAAATTTTGCCGACCCGAAGTACAGCACGAATGTAAGTCGAGTCTGCCGTTGATGAATGCAACTTTGGTGGCAGACTAAATGAGGATGTCCCTTCTAACCGTTTTCCAAATATGCAAACCCGAAAAGTGGCCCAGAACCCTATCGATGCACCTAGCGCTCACCATACAAGTACGGGCGCACCAGGACAAGAGGGGTCGCTGAGCCTTCCTCAAATGCTATCTCCACAAAGCGCTGAGGAACTTGAGGCCGCATTTTTGCATTTCGTGGATGCAACCCGAGAGCTGGAATCCTCCCAAAAGCGCCTCTCCGACGAGATCTATCGCCTCACCGAAGATCTAGCTAAAAGCAATAAGGACCTCAAACTACAGATAGAAGCCAAGGGTCGGCTTGCTGAGGAGTTATCAGGTCTACTAGCCGCCTTGCCGACCGGCGTCATCATCGTCCAGCATGGTGTCGTTTACGCGTGCAATGAAATTTCCACGCAACTCGCTTATGAACTTCGGGTCGGTTTGCCCTGGCATTTACCTCGTCAGTGGACCGCAGTAGATGACACACATTTTAGAACAGGGCAGGATCAAGATGCCCGAGTTATACGTCCGGAGTCTCGCGATCTCCCCCTGGCGAGAGAGCTAATACTGTTGCACGATGTTACTGCAACTTTCAGAGCTAGGGAGTCGATTGAGCGCGAGGCTAAGCTGGCTGCGATGGGTCGTATGGCTGCCGAAATTGCCCATCAACTTCGCACGCCACTTGCGACCGCAACACTATACGCAGGGCATCTAGCACGAGAACAGCTCGACCCTGACAAGCGACTAATCTTTGCCAAGCAACTGGGTAGGCAACTTGTCGGCTTAGAGAGTCTAGTCTCAAGGATGATGAGTTTTCTACGGAACCAACAAACAAACCGACAAGTCATTTCGGTTGGGGAGCTCATTGAAGAGTGCCGCCAAGCCATAGGCCCGCTTTTTGCGGAAAAGAGTGTTGTTCTGAAGATTCAAGTTTCTGGTGGTGAACACTTACTCAGCGTGCAACTCGACCAGTTGAAGGGCGGTGTAATATCTTTACTAGAAAACTGCCTTGAGGTGTCTAACGCCGGTGCCGCTGTTGAACTTGAAGCCAGCGTATCGATGTCGCGACTTTATATCTACATCAGGGATGAAGGAAAAGGTATCCCTGCAGCGATACTTGACCGTCTCTTTGAACCATTCTCCACGCAAACGCCTGGAGGTACAGGCTTGGGCCTATCCATCGCGAAAGCAGCCATCGAAGCCCATCGCGGTGAACTTCAAGCGAGAAACCTTCGGGGCAGAGGCGCCGAATTTCAGGTCGTTTTACCTGTATTTGCCCCGCTCTAGCTCAACAAAACAAGGTTTGTTCATAATGCCTACGCGCACTAAACGCTCTTGCATACGCTTATGTCCCAACGCTCCAAACAAAGTGATTCTGAAGGTTAGTCGCTATACTGCACGAGAAATGTTATCTAAATTGTAAAGTGCCACATCGAATTCTGCTGATCGAAGATGACGAACCGTTGCGCGAGGCGCTTGCGGTAACGCTTTCCCTCGAGTCGATTGAATTTAAGTCATTTGGATCAGCGGAGGAAGCGATTCGTGAACTCGATGATCCCAGCTGGTGCGCTGTGGTTTCGGACATCCGCCTACCCCATAAATCGGGACTTGACCTGCTGTTTGAAGCCCGCAGTCGTCGACCAGAACTCCCAGTCGTCTTAATGACAGCCTACGCTGATGCAAAGACAGCTGTTGAAGCTCTCAAGGGAGGAGCTCGTGATTTCCTCCTGAAACCGTTTAAGCCTGACCAGTTTATTGATGTAGTTCGAAGGTATCTACCGCTCGACGATTCAAGCCAGCCGCTCGGCGCAGACGGTCCAGTCGCTGTTGATGCCATCACGAGACAACTCATTCAACGGCTTGCCAGGGTTGCTCAAACTGATGCGACCGTCCTCTTGACTGGAGAATCCGGCAGCGGCAAGGAGGTGATGGCGAGGTTTATTCATGAGCGATCTAATCGTTCGAAGTTTCCATTTGTAGCCATTAACTGCGCGGCAATTCCAGGTGCCTTGCTTGAGCCAACACTGTTCGGACATGAACGAGGCGCATTTACCGGCGCAATCAAGAGTCAACCCGGAAAGTTCGAAGTTGCCCAGGGGGGCACCATACTTCTCGATGAAATTGGGGAGATGCCGCTCGACTTGCAGGCAAAGCTCCTCCGAGTTCTACAGGAAAAACAAGTTGAACGGGTCGGGTCTCACCAGACGATCCAGCTTGACGTAAGGGTGCTTGCTGCAACGAATCAAGATCTCTCACGCAAGGTTGCAAAGAGCGAATTTCGCGAAGACTTGTTTTATCGAATCAATGTTTTCCCGCTGAAGATACCACCCCTTAGGGAGCGACGCGATGACATACTGCCGCTAGCGGAACGATTCTTATTGAGGTATCGAGCGAGTATGGGGCAACCCGAGTCCAGACTGTCAGACCGCGCGAGGAAGCAACTCTACTCACATGCTTGGCCTGGCAACGTACGTGAATTAGAAAATACGATTCAAAGGGGTTTGCTTCTTTGTGATGGCATTTGGATCGAACCGGCAGACCTTGCGATAGAGATTCCCGTACATGAGTTTGTCAGTCCGGCCGAGTTGTTACCCGCCACTCGACAACATTCGCAGGCGGTCAAGTTGCACGAACCTCAGGGCGACATTCGGAAGCTCGAGCGTGAACACATTCTTCATGTGCTAGAGCAAGTTGGAGGCAGTCGGCGAAGAGCTATTGAAATTTTAGGTATCTCTGAACGGACATTGCGCTATAAGCTCAAGCAGTGGAGAGAACAGGGATTTGAGATACCAGATTGATGCCAGCGGATTTGACTTTTTTACCGATTTCGCCGTATAAGTAATGTATGGAAATTAACGCCCTATCTTCTGACGATATTGCGGCTCGATTGCGAGACCTGACTACTCGAGCTGCCGCCCTTCAAGCCCGTGTTCAAGGCACAACCACATCGCCAGACGGGCTCAGTTCAATAAGTCGACTCGGCGGTATCAGCGATAGTGCTGCATACGCAAGTCAGCCTAAACTCGACTTTCAATCCGTGCTAAAAGACGCAATACGGGGAATTTCTGACGCACAAACAACGGCTCAAAGCAAGGCTCAAGCGTATCAGCTCGGCGATGACAAGGTGTCCTTGGAAGAAGTTATGATTTCAATGCAACGCGCAAGCCTCGCTATGCAGGGTATGGTTCAGGTTAGAAACCGTTTGGTCGAGGCGTACCGGGAAGTAATGAACATGCAGGTCTAACTGGCCTTTATTAACTCGGAAAAGGCTTCAAATCTTTTTTTCGCCATTTAGTTGATAAACCCATGCAATAACTTCGGCTACCGCCATGTAAAGTGATGGAGGTATGTAGTCGTTGAGTTCGATTTGCATCAACAGTCCTACCAATTCGGGTTCTGCGCGAAGCGGAATACCTGAAAGTTGGGCCTTGGAAAGAATCGCTTCCGCCAGCAGTCCTTCACCTTTTGCGAGTACCCGCGGTGCGACTGAATTAGATTCGTAAAGCAGTGCAACCGCTTGGTTTTTTCCAGCAGCACCCGCGCCGATATGAGACTTAGTCATTTCAGTGGGATTCTACAGAGATCTGGGTGCCTGATAGACCAACCTGCTTCAAGCGGTCATTCATCTTAGGTAGCGCCCCGAGCATCATTGAAATTGCGGGCTCTGAGCCAAAAAGCCGAATGTTTACTTGCCCCCCGAGTCCAAGTGCTCTCAACTCAATCCGACCCAATTCCGGATGTTCTAGTTGAATTTTCAGTACCGTGCCCTTCTCCATACCCCCGGGGGATTCAGCAGATGTTCCCCAAGCATCACTTCGTTCAAATCGCAGCGGGCTTCCGGGAACAATTTCACCTTGCCAAATAAGACGGCCATCCATCAAGAGCCTAAGGCCGTCCTTGACGGCCTGCTGAAGATCACCCGCGTCAAAATTCTGGGCTATTTCAGCTCCCACAGCGAGCCGAGGACTATTATCCTGGTAAGAAGGCTGAGCAGAATTCGCAGCCTCGTTGAGCAAATTTAAAAAACCCTGAGTTGTGCCGTTTGCAGCTTGGGAATAGGCGCCAGCTTCGGTCCTCGGTGTCTGATTCGCTTCGAAACGTGCAGGTGACTCACCTAAGCGCGTTGACACGCTTTCCGTGCTTACAAGGTCTCTTAGTTTTGCAGTCAGTTTAAACACGGGTGATGATTCGATATCCCTAAGAAGCTCTTCCATGCCAAGCATTGGGTCTGTTGCGAGAGGGTCCGATCGACCTGCAAGGACTGCAGGTGCCTCCCTAATCCCAGGCGCGGTCATCGCCGAGAGACGAATGAGCTTAGCGAGTTCAGGCGTCTTCGCTGACTCGATTGCCTTTTGTACATCAGGAGGTAAATTAGCTAAGAATCGCGCTAATCGCGCTGCAATCGCTTGGTCCGCGTCGGTAGCGGAGTCAACCGATTCGCCTTCAACTCGGCCGGGGTCTCTCAGCAGTTGCAAAAGCGCGAGCAGTGCATTGTTCGTTGCCTCATCACGCTGTACAGCGACGCCCCCCTCTCTCGTTTGAGGCGGCGGAACAACCTTGAGCATGACCCCAGGGTCAGCCCGGGCCGAAATACTGTCAGAAACGACCGTTGCTACTGCATCTGCTCGTTGCTGCGGCGACGATTGTGGGCTTCCCGAGCCTGTCCGAGGTGCTATAGCTGCATCCGAACCAACCGAAGGTATCTGATTCATAGCACGCTGATCGAATGAAACCCTAAGTACGAAGGTTAGAGGTCATTGCCTTGACCTGCTTCCAACTATCAGCAATCTCGCGAACCTGAGAAGCGACCAAGCTGAGTAATCGTGGGTCTGATTCAGCGCTTGCCTTGAGCAATAGCGCCATCCAGGTTGCATATTGACGTTTGCATTGCCTAGCGACCTCACCTCCCTGAGCCATGTCAAGTGACGCAACCAGTCCTTTCTCTATAAGATCAATTGCCTTGCCAATCGCTTCACCTCTGGCAGCCACGTCAGCAAGTTCAATAGCTCTGAGCGCTTCGTTAATACGCTGAATTAGCTTGTCATAGAGCAGCAGCACCAAGTCAATCGGATCGCCGGCTAAGACGGCGGTATTTTGATCGACACTCTGGTAGGCCCTAGCTGCGCGCATGATTGAGTCTTTCCCTAGGTTAAGGGCCAAGTGGGTAACGAACCCAACTACGCCGATAGACCTGCAAGGGCAGACCTTACCCCCGTCATTTGCTGATTCATACCTACTAATTTTGCATCAAGCGTTGCATATTGCTGAGTCAACGATGCCCTCTTCCTTTCGAGCCTCTCGCTCATGTCGGTCTTTTGCTGATTCAGTGTCTTGACGCTTGTTCTCATCGAGTCGATAACTGAATAAACGCTTCCACTAGTTCCCTGAAATGACCGCAATACTGAACTCATTGAGGCGGTAAATCCCTTATACAGCACCGTTCCAAGAGACCCAGATAAAGCCTGACTTAAGGTGCTCTCGTTCACTGAAACCGTACCGTCACGCGCTACTTCAACCCCTATCGCGGACCAAAACAACGGATTGGTACTTGTACCCCGGCCTGAATAAGCAGTTGTCTCAAGACTTGCAATCGCCGAAGGATCCTTAAAAACAATGCCAGCATTGTACGAGGACCTAACCGCTGCTAATAGACTTAGCATGCCGTTGTTACCCGCAAGCGGCCCCGCTTCAGAGTTTTCGGTAGCTGGCTTGGTCATTTCCTGCCCCTTTTTTAGCAGGTCGGTTAAGGAGGTCGCAAAGCTCTTGACTTTCGCCGTCATGGCTGAATTGTCCTGCGCTACCGTTAATGCGTAGGACGCTGTTGAAGAAGTTCCAAGCAACTCAAAACTTACGCCGGATATGGCCTCTTTGAAGACATTTGTATCGCTTTTCACGGTGACGCCCTGGACTGTCGCTTTGGCATCAAGAGCTTGAATATCGATTCTTGACAAACCCCCGGGGATAGTCTCCTCAAGAGATAACCCAGAACCAGTGCGTGTAATCGGTGTGTCTGGCTGGGAGGGGTCGGCAGGTACAGGTGCCGCACCGCCTCCCCAAATTTCGCCGTCAACATTTGTTAAGCTAGCTGAAAAGGTCTTCCTTTCACCCGTCTCCGAGCCTGTTAGGACTAGAGCGTATGGCGCTGAGCTTACGTTTGTGTTGACAATTGATGCCCTTACCCGGGACTGCAAAACTGAATCCGCGTTGATTTGCTCAGCTAGTTGCTGGAGGGACGTAACTTCCTCTCCGAGCTTGAAGGTCCTCATTGAGACTGCGGTGTCTCCTTCATCAACGCCTTCCCAATCTCCCGTTAGTTGGATCCTAAACTCCTTCGATCCCATTAAGTCTTCAGTGAATTTTTCCCCATCGTCCTTGCTGCGAAATCCGGTAAACGTCGTGTTCTGTGCAGTCGCCAATTGCTGCGCCCTCACTACGAGCTTACCAATTGAAGCGTCTGCAGAAGAGGAAATTGAAGCTTTTACAACAGTTTCATCAGAACTCCTGACCATCTTAGAAGGCATTACGCTTGCGTCTTGAATTGCACTCAGTGAAGCGTAAAGCGAGTCCACCTTCGACTTGATGTCTCCGAACGCCGAGATTGAAACGTTCACGCCTTGGATTCTGGCGTTCAGCGACTGGAGTGGTCGCTGTTCAATTTGCATCAACTGCGACACGATCGATTTAACGTCAATCATCGAGCCATTTCCCATAATCGAAGACGTTGCCATAGTTCTCCCAAACTTCACACGTGCTTGTTAAGGGTAACGGCTAGAACTCGGAAACAAATTAGCTCATTTAAAAAGAAAGAAGGCCTTGGTCTTACCTGGCCAAGGCCCATCCGAGACTTTTATCAATTAAGGAGCTTACTGCTGCCGCAACAGTCCAAGAACGACATTAGGCATCGCATTCGCTTGCGCCAACATCGCAGTCGCCGCCTGCTGAAGTATCTGGACCCTCGTGAGATTTGCCGTTTCCACCCCGTAATCCGTGTCCTGAACTCGACTTAGAGCGGCTGTCAGGTTTTCCGTTTGCGAAGACAAGTTCCTAACGTTAGCCTCTAAACGGCTATAGAACGCTCCAAAGTAGGATCTGTGTGCGTTGATCTGGTTAATTGACAAATCAATCAAATCGTTGAGTGAAAGCTTATCTGCGGTCGTCTTGTGGCCCGCTTTATCGAGAACCTCCTGATTCGGGGCTGAGGGACGACCGGCAAATTGAGGGTCACCACCAGACTTGAGGGAAAATTCCGATTTTGAGAAAACGTCATAACCCATGCCCGTAAGAACAGCGCCGCCTTGATCCGAGGTATCCGCAAGAAATGCAATGCGCGTATAAAGCGCATTGAGGGCGCCAACCGCAAGCGTTCCTCCAACATAGCCGCGATCGTTTCCAGTTTTATCAACCATTTCGGTGTATGTGGCCCACATGGCAGGCTGTTCAATTGTCATGAAATCGTCACTACCAGGACCAGTCATAAATTCCCAAGGCCCACTTTGCCCCGCTCCAGGTAGTGGCGTTCCCTCAATTGCCTTTACGACGCCGTCTTCCTGCTCAGCAACCCGAAATGTGCCAAGTAAATTATTTCCGTTGAAAGTCGTACGACCAGCCACATTTCCTAGTTCCTGCATTAGCTGCAGCATTTCCTGGACAAGAAAGAAGTACTGATCTTTGGACATCGAGTCGTTTGAACCCTGAGTGACGAGTTCCTTCATCCTTTGCAACATCCCGGACCCTTCCATTAGGGCCCCTTCAGCGGTTTGCATCATCGAGATTGCATCGTTCACAACTCGGTGCGCGGTTCCCATGGTCTTGATTTGTGACCCAATAACGCTAGCTACGGCCATACCCGAAGCATCATCTTTAGCTCTGTTGATGCGCAAACCTGACGACAAACGCTCTACCGAGGTGGACAACTGGGTTTGTGCGCCTGCCAAATTTCTCTGCGCGATGAGCGAAGCAATATTTGTATTTAGCACTGAAGCGGGGATAGCCATCTCTAACTCCTTGAATTCTCAAACAAAAACAAAACTTTGAAAGACACGCAAATGAGCCTATTCAACACTTGTTAAACAAAAATTCGCAACCAACACTAAACATATCTCTCCGTCTAACCGTTATCCAGTACAGGGGGCAATCGCCCAAACAGTCAAAACGTTTAACTCACTGGAGAAATTCATGGCATCCGTACTCATGACTAACATGGCGTCGATTTCCGCTCAGCGCTACCTTACTAATGCTCAAAATAAACTGGGCGGCCAGTTCGAGAAATTGTCTAGCGGGTCGAGAATCAATCGCGCCCAAGACGATGCTGCGGGTATGGGAATTTCGCAAAAACTCACTGCTAGCATCAATACCACTTCCGTAGCCATTAGAAATGCAAATGATGCGATTGGTATTGCTCAGACCGCTGAAGGTGCTCTTGCAGAAATCTCTAGCATGTTGCAACGTTTTAAAGAACTTGCCACTCAAGGCATGAACGGCGCTCTCTCGAGCGACCAAAGAGCCTATCTTTCGGTTGAGATGGGAAATTTGGCGAAAGAAATCGTCGCTATTTCCGACAGAACAACATTTAACAACAATAAGTTGCTTTCCTCTACTGGCGCACTTACCTTTCAAACCGGTCCAGAACTCAACACAACTACCGGTATCGGGATAGTAGAAATCAATAAGGTAAATCTCCAGAGCGTCGGAGAAAGCGAAGAATTCACGAAGCTTTACACCAATATTCTTGCTGAAGGCGAAATCAACGACACTTATTTCAACGACGATGGCACTGGTAAGATAAACGCAACTTCTCAGTTTTCGTCGTACTCCGCTTATGCAGATGCCGCCCTTACAGAAGTTGCGACGCTTAGGGCTAAATTCGGAACTACCGTAACCCGCTTGAACCACAACATTGCCAACCTTACTGCCCTTCATGAGAACCTCAGCGCGGCCAACAGTCGGGTTGTTGATACTGATTACGCAGCTGAAACCGCGAATTTGACTAAGACCCAAATTCTCCAACAAGCTGCTACTGCTATGCTGTCTCAAGCAAACGCGCAGCCTAACGTAGTCTTGGCGCTCTTGAAGTAAAGGGCCTAATAAAAGTCTATTCTTAGCTAGGAGGCTATGATGACCACGTCCGTAAGTTTGAGCACGGCGGTTCCTAGCCAGGGTCCGCCTGCTTCGAAAGCCGAAGTTTCCAAGCAATCTACCGATCATCAATCGAGGGGTCCGTCGGTCGAGCAGGTTTCTGCTCGAATCACGGAGGCAAGAAGTTCTAAAGCCCCCTCGGTTCATGAGTCCGCCAGAATCACGAAAGAGTCGGTTGAAGTTGCCGGTGAGAAAATCCGCTCTTTCGCTAGTTCTATGAATCGGAACCTGGATATCAGATTCGATAATGTCAGTCACTCGACGGTGATGGTAGTTAGGGACTCTCAATCCAATGAGGTTGTCCGCCAAATTCCTGCCCCTGAAGTCGTTGAACTCGCTCGCACTATCGACTACCTCGCAAGTTTGCTTGTCAACAAAAAAGCTTGATAGCTCGCCTGTCAAGTCATAGCGCCAAGTAAAACCCGCCAACCTATCCATGGGTCCGGCGGGTTTTGCATTAGTGCCAATTGCATCGAAATTAGCGTCCATATCAGTATTACGGCGAGTATTGAAAATTTGATTAGACCTGTATCCAAAATTTTCAAGCGCATTTGCGTAGCAGAACTTACCCCCCCCAAAAGTAGGGCTCGCCCTTTTCACCCCAAACCTAGACTCTAGATGTTCCATGCTTTGGTTAACGGGCCCCTTTTAATTTTTGTTTAGCAGATCAGTCATCGATCAATGCGAGCCTTCGTCTCGTCCGCTCTAGCACATATTCCTGTCTCGCAGGTGGCAGCGCCATTGTTGGTGCTATTTGTGCTCGGGCTTATGTTGTTGCCGCTTCCCCCTCTTGCTCTGGATGTGTTTTTCACATTCAACATTGGCGTGTCAATGATCATTTTGCTGACGGCAATGCAGCTCAAATCATTCAAAGACATGATTGCCTTCCCAACGATACTGCTCGTTGTAACCTTGCTACGACTCTCGCTCAATGTTGCTTCAACAAGGGTGGTTCTCATGCAAGGCCATACGGGACCCGAAGCTGCAGGAAAAGTTATTGAATCCTTTGCCCAGGTGCTTGTTGGTGGCAACTACGTGGTCGGCATCATTGTCTTTGTGGTCGTAACCATTATCAATTTTGTGGTGATTACCAAGGGTGCTGGGCGTGTCGCAGAGGTTTCTGCTCGTTTCACCCTGGATGCAATGCCAGGTAAGCAAATGGCCATCGACGCTGATCTCAACGCAGGCATTATTCGTGAAGATGAAGCAAGGCGACGTCGTTCGGAGGTAGCACAGGAGGCCGACTTTTATGGCTCAATGGACGGCGCATCAAAGTTTGTCAGAGGGGATGCCATTGCGGGGATCATTATCCTGATCATCAATCTACTGGGCGGCATTGCAGTAGGTATGCTTCAGTTTGATCTGCCCTTTATGCAAGCCTTAAAGACCTATGCAACCCTTGCTGTGGGAGATGGCCTTGTAGCCCAGGTACCTGCGCTTATCGTTTCAACGGCTGCCGGCATTGTGGTTACCAGAGTGTCTACCGATGAAGATTTTGGTCAACAACTCGCCACGCAGCTTGGAACATCGTCTTACCCCCTCTTCCTAGCGGCGATGATTCTTGCCGTGCTTGGCGTCATTCCAGGCATGCCTCATTTCGCATTTTTGCTTTTCGCAGCGGTCTTTGCCGGGATTGGTTACATGCTCTACCGCCGAAGTCAGCAAGAGCGAGCGGCGGCGGCCAAGGCTGAGGCAGCGGCCGCTATGCCTAGTGAAGAAGTGAATTGGGCGGATGTTCCTGTTGTTGAACCCCTGTCGCTCGAATTAGGCTACCGCCTCATTCGACTTGTTGACTCTGGCGAGCAAGCAGACCTTATCAAGCGCATACGTGCGATCCGAAAAAAGTTTGTGGCTGACGTTGGATTCCTGATTCCTTCTGTGCATGTCAGGGATAATCTTCAACTACCACCGGAGAATTATCGCCTGCTTATTTACGGTGCTGAGGTCGCCCGCGGGCAGATTCTCCCTGATCGCTTTCTTGCCATCGAACCATCTCACGATCCATCACCGCTCGAAGGCGTTAAGGTACTGGACCCTACGTTTAAGATGCCTGCGGTTTGGATTTTTTCTTCCCTAAGGGAATCGGCGATTGCTCGCGGTTACACCGTGGTCGAACCATCGGTGGTCGTTGCTACCCATCTAGATCAAATCGTGCGCATGCATGCACACGAACTCCTGGGTCGCCAAGAAGTACAGGATTTGGTTGATCACTTCCGTACCCGATTTCCCAAATTGGTCGAAGATACTGTTCCTAAAGTTGTCAGCCTTCAGGTTGTACAGAAGCTACTCCAGTTGCTGCTCGAGGAAGGTGTGCCTGTTCGCGACTTCCGGATTGTTCTTGAGACGGCTGCAGAGCATGGTGGCAAAGACCCGCAGGCGCTGCCTTTGCTCGCACCATTACGATATGCGTTAAAGCGTACCATTATCCAAGAGGTATTTGGAGAGTCATCGTCGATTCGGGTTGCAGCAATCCATCCGGATTTTGAACGAATTATCGAGCAGGCCGTTGGAAACCTCCCTGCAGCAACTGATGGGAGTATTGAGCCAAGTCTGATCCGATTCTTTGAGGAGGAAATCGTCTCGGTGGTCGATGACATGGAGTCGATAGGGCTTCAACCAGTTATTGTTGCGTCATCAAGGAACCGACTAACACTTTCACGCCTTGCGCGAAAGGTTCGCCCACAAGCAATCATGCTTGGCATGAACGAAATGCCTACGGAGTCAGACTTGGCGTTTCATCGAATTATTTGCGGTAGACAAGGGGCCGGATCGTGAGTACCTCATCAAGTCAAGGTCCCAAGCGATTTGTCGCTGCAACTGCAACAGAGGCATTGTCGATGGTCAAGCAGGCCATTGGACCCGATGCGATATTGCTTTCAAACCGTGAAGTAGAAGGTGGCATCGAAATTATTGCTATGGCGCAAGAACAGTTCAAGGAGCTCGGGCCTAGAGCGAGTAGTGCGCGGAGTAACCTCACTGGGAAGCTTACCGCCCCAAAGCGTTTTGATGACTTTCCAGCTGTGTCATCCACGGCGGATCGTGCGCCTCGACCAGAGGGCCTTCGACTGCAGTCTGATACGGCAATAAGAACGGCAAACCATAAACTAATCATCGCGGACGTTGCCCAGAGTCCGATGCGAAACCTAGACGGTTCCCCAGTTTTTGCCCCAGATGTTGCTGCGGCACACTTCAGGTCTGAGACAGGATCGTCGATTGCTAAAGACGGGCCTTCAAGCGCAACCACCGCTAGGAATGCACAAGTCTCAGTTACTTCGCAGCCACAAGCACGAGAGTCAGAGGATCTTAATGCGCTCGCCGAAAGGCTCATGGGACAGGTCAACGAAGTCAAGGAACTTCTACAATCTCATCTGGCCGGTAATACCTGGAGTCAATTAAAGGGCGTTTCACCAGGCCGTGCGGAGCTTCTGAAGAAATTGCTAGCGGTCGGCTTTTCTCCAGGCTTAGCCACATCCCTCCTGGAAGAGGTTGGTGAAGTTCAGGAGGGCGCCTCTTTGATCAAAGCGATTCGCCCCTCGCTTGCAAAGCGGATCAAGACCCTAGACCCCGTATCGCTCTTTGATAGCGGGGGTGTATTCGCTTTCATCGGCCCCACTGGTGTGGGAAAAACAACAACAGTGGCGAAAATTGCTGCCCGGTGTGTGATGAGATTCGGTCGGAAATCAGTTTCCCTGCTTTCAACAGACACATACAGGATTGGCGCACTTGAACAGCTAAGGGTTTTCGGAAAGATACTAGGACTCCCAGTGACCGCTCTTCGTGATGCTGACGATCTAGCGGCACGTATCCAGGAATTGGAGCGCTTCCATGTTGTGTTAATTGACACGGCGGGTATGGGGCAACGAGATGTAAAGATGGTTGACCAGTTGCGGGTATTGTCCGACGGTTATAAGGCGGCGCAGAGACTGCTCGTTATGTCAGCCACGACAAGCTTGCAGACGATGCAAGACGTTATTCAGGCTCATTCGCAGGGTCAAAACAACGGGATCAAGGCAGCAGTTGTCACAAAGATTGATGAGGCCATGAGCCTTGCCCCCTCTGTTGATTGCTTGGTAAGACATAACCTACCCATATTGTTCATAGGTAACGGACAACAAGTCCCAGAAGATTTGCATGTTGCAGACTCCAATTACCTAGCCCATCGATCATTACAACCAAGGCTAACGACCGCTGCCCTCGAACCTGAAGACCATATGATCCCTGCGATGATTGCTGATACCATCTCCTCCTGGGCAAAAAAGAAATAACCAACCCTGTAGATAACGACAATGACGGAAAATCAAAGCCCTAGCTCAGGTCTTGGCCAATCAGATCAGGCAGCAGGTCTCCGACAGCTTTTCGGAGAAGGTTATGCTCGGGTTTGGTGCCTTGTTAGTTCCCTACACGGTGACCCAACTGTGATGGTTGCGCTTGGTGCTGCAAATGCACTAAGGCGAGCAGGCCAAAGGGTTTTGTTAGTTGACGAAGTCCCCATGTCTAATCGAAGCTTATTAGGTGGTACGCCATTTCCGGTTCGGTATGACCTTGGCCAAGTGTTTTCTGGTCTGATTGGCATCGAAAAGGTAGTAAAACCGGTAGGTGACCGGCTTTGGTACTGCGTTGCAACAAAGCTCCGACGAGCGAAAGAGGATAAGAAGGCAAAACCCCCCACCCTGGCGGAGCGTTTACAACAAGCAGGTATCGACGTGGATGTTGTGATTGTCGCGAGCACCGATCCCCATCGAAGCACCCACCAGTTGTTCGCAGACGATATGGAACACATCCTGATATCTGGAACTGGAGACACAGCAATCGAAAAAAGCTTGAAGATGGTGAGTGAGCTCGCCGTGCTTTTTGGTGGATCTCCGATTCCAGTGCTTTCAGTAGGCGGTGGATCGCAAGAAATCGGCGATGAATCATTCGAGTCACTGCAACGTCAAGCCTACGAACTCCTTGATCAACCTCTTGATTACTTGGGATGGGTCCGCGCAATGCAGTTTGCAACCGCGCAGGGTGACGAAAGTGAGCCGATGATGCCTTCCAGTCTTTACAGACTCATGGCGAGCAGAATCTTCCCCGAGGGTGTGATTAAAGATCACTCCGCCCTTAGCGTTTCAACAAGGTCTGAGTCGGTGGAAGACGTCGACTCGCAGGCATCTGCCTGAGCTTTTGTTGATCTCGACGAGAGAGTAGTTGCGACATGCGCCCGCGGAAGTATGGTTCCGACACCGACACCGTTGAGGCACAGCTAAAGCAATACGCCCCGATGGTTCGACGCATCGCAGTCCAAGTTGCATCCCGATTACCTAGAAATGTGCAGTTGGACGACTTAATCCAAGAAGGTATGATGGGTTTACTCGACGCGATCAACCGTTACGAACCTAAACCTGGAGCATCCTTCGAAACCTATGCGAAGGCCCGTATTCGAGGATCAATCTACGATTCGCTCCGTGAAGATGATGTTATCCCGCGGCATGTCCGCGACCGACTCACTCAGATCGAACGGGCTGCTGAAGAGCTGCGTCAAACTTTAGGACGTCCGCCTGAAGATAACGAGATCGCTAGTCACTTAGGGTTGAGTATTGATGATTATTTTGCCGTTCTAGACTCGGCCATGAGCATCACTGTCGTTGACGACGAACTCCCGGATGTCGTAGACGAGAACGCAGATCAAATGAAAGCGCTACAACACAAACAGTTAGCAGCGCGAATTGAGGAAAAACTCAAAGAATTACCTGAACGCGAACGCATGGTTCTCGCTCTTCACTATCAACAAGACTTAAGCTTTAGAGAAGTCGCTTACGTTCTTGATCTAACACCAGGTAGGATTTCTCAGCTTCATACGCAAGCGATGATTCGACTGAGAGGGATGCTCGCCAAAGAACAAGAAGAATCCAGAAGCAGCGACTAGAATCTGATTCAAACGCGATGGGAGATGCGTTGTGGCGTATCTTCAGGTAAACCTTGGGTTGATTGATAAGTATTCACATCTTGCGAAGATGTCATGATCGCGTTGAGTGCACTCAACCTCGCCAGATTCATCCGCAACATCGTATTCGAGACTTGTCTGTCGATGTCGCCTTGTCTCAATAGTAAGCGCAACTGGGAGCGACTTTCGTCATCCTGCTCGTTTAATGATGCAGATAGACCTTCCAACCCGCCAGGAAATGAATTGATGTTGGTGAGTGAGACAGTAAGCAATTCAATCGCTCTCTTGAGGGAATCCCAATCACTATCTAGCAACGCCTGTCTTTGAAGAGCCATCGCTGCCACAAATTGCTCGATAAGTTCCCGGGTCTGCCAACCCATGATCGGATTAGTCACTTACGATTGATTACTTTCAGCACCAAATGGTCATCGAACTATCGTCGACTGCGGCCGCCCAGAGCTTGATCTGCCAGATGAGTCGCTATCAAGCTAAAGTCAATCTCAAATGAACCGTCTTTAATTTGCTGCTTTAACGCATCTAGCTTATCGGTATCAAGTTGATCGGGATCGGTGGTCTTTTCGGAAGCAGCGATTCTGCCCAGTTTTGCCGCATCAACAGTTACTTGAGCAGAAGGGGCAGGCGTCGCAGACTGACCAGCAGCTGCTGACTTTGCCATAACCTCTTGAATAGCTTTCGCTGATGTTTGTGCAACGGCAACCCGCTTTGTCAGATCCTGAACACCGGGAGACGATGCCTTTAAAGAATCCAAACTACGCTGCTCAAGTTGTCCTACATTTCCAAATTGGACGTTCATATCGCTCACCTAATCCCTTGTCGGGCGATTAATCTCGCCGCAACTCAACAACACCACGCTTTACCACCCTAACAGACAAAACCTGCCCGTTGGCCATCCGAACTCTAATTTGCTCCTCGATAGAACCTGAGTCGAGCGCCAAAGCCTCTCCGCTAACTGCGAAACCGACCCCTACAAACTCGACTCGAACCCGTTCTCCACTCTTAATAACGGATGTTTGACGCAGCGAATTTAGGGTTATGGGTGCACCGCTCATCAGTCCCTTAGATAACGTCTTTCCAATAACCAGTCGTGACTCTGCTGTCACATCGTCCGGAAGGCCGAACCAATCCCCTTCTGAAGCAATCATGTCCTCCTCGGCAATGACAGTACCGGCAGGAAGCGCTCTTGATGAGGCCAAGTAGTTTCTTCGCGCACTGATATTTATTTGGAGCGATCCAATCCACCGGGTCGAATCACAACGAAGACTGACAGTCAGTCGACCCACAGGACGCGTTGTAGCAGGCAAAGAAACTCTTGGATTCAAACATTGCGGCAATGCATCAGTCTTTGGATCAATCCATTCGACCGATGGCGTCTGGGACTGAAGCAAAGCCTGGTCTCTCACAACTTTCTCGATGGCATTCTTCCATTCAGCATTGGCTTGCACACCTTCAGTGAAAAATAAGCAAACTGCGAAGATCCCCGCGAAAAGACGCTTTGGTCCATTCGCCTCCCCAACACGGATAAAAATCTCACCCATAAATCGGGATAAATTGACCCTGATCAGTCAGCGCAATCCCCTTGTATTGATCACGTTTCCAAAATTCACGAGGAAGTTCATATCGGATCGCTATAGCAGGACTTTCCATGCTATCAACGACAATCGATTCGCTGTGATCCCCGATTAGCAACTCTATAGTCTTCCCTTCTCCATATTCTCGATGACTAATGAATTGTGCCCAAGAAAAGGCAAATCGTCTCTCGCCGATCTTGACTTGAACAAGTCTAACCAATCGCAGGGAAGTAGGCAGCGTAAGACTCAGGCGATTTAACTTATAGTCGATGTGTACTCGCCCACCAAGACTCTGCACTCGTAAACCGAGTTGTGGTACGACTGGAAGGACCTTAAATTCAATCGTTAACGAAATTGTGTTTCCTGAAGACGAAGCTTCAACCAAACCTGAACTGCCCGTGGCCACCGAAAAAAGGTCAAACAAAGCTCTACCTAATGTCGCACTCATAGCGATATCAGTATCGTCTCGAAGCATTAAGAAATTAGGCAGGCAACGGCTTAATTCGACCCGATCGATCTGATCAATCGACTCTAATACGCCTAAAAACCCTTGACGCCATGGCTCCATTCCTTGAAACGCAACGGCTTTGCGAAATGATTCGTCAACAGTGTATGTGTTGTCCCCAAAGGTCGAGGCACTCGACCCTTTTGAAGGGTTAGACCATGGCTGAGAGTAAGCTTCGCTCTCCAGTGGTTTCACCACCTTCCCCTCATTTAGTTCTAGCTCTTCGCAAACAACTGAATTGCTAACACGTGAATTCGGGATATCCAGAGAATCGCCATTGATCCCATCGCGATTGTCTTGGTGCAGGGGTGTTTGCTTCCCTAGAAGACTCGCTAAATGGTCAACGGCATGCAGTGCTGCGGCAGCGTCTCGAATGAGTTCTTCATCAAGGCCTGACGCTGTTTTTGTAGGTTGTGAAACATCCTGTTGACTCTGGCCACCATTTGCTGCTCTGGAGATTTCAGGAAAAGCGTCCTGAAATCTCGCCTTAAGTTGGCCCAGGGCTATTGATTGATCTCTCATAGAATCCCCGGCCTTGATCGCTTGAATTTGCTCGATCACCAAGCTTGAGAGGTCTCTTGCCAACCGCCTTGAAGATACAGCATCGAGTTCTTTCAAATGACGTGACAAGGTATCAACAGCTTCGCCATGATCTGCGAGTCCAATTGACCAGAGAAGCGACGCTAGGTAATCAGAGGTTGCGATTACCCTTTCGACAGAAAACTCTCCTTCTCCCTTGCCATATTGCAACATTTCCTGGACGGCTTGTTCTGCGTCGATTAGGAACAAATCATCGTTTGGATCGTCCACGACCACCTACCAATCACTTAGCCATCAATACTTCGTTGTCGCACATATGAAGCTGGCAACTCAGCTACAGCGCCCTCCTGGATACCTCGAATCAATGCCTCACTGTGCCTGCGAAACCGCTGTGCGTCATCAAGTAGAAGCTCAGTTCGTTCTCTCAACGTGTCAGCTGCCGCAGCCATGCGACGCGCCTCGTCAAGTGACAACCTAATACGTCGATCATATGCACCCTCAGATTGGGTAGCGACGATACGCTTTGCTTCTTCGGACATACCCTCAAGCTCGTCGCTGAATCGCTCTAGTTCGTCGAGGGTCGATTCACGAGCCTCCCCATTTCCGACTTCAAGCGATAGGTTCATAGCAATTGACTGCAGCTCTTCCATGCGACGTCGAAACCCACTCAATTCCTGAACCGAATTAACGCTATCAACCTCTGCCGCCAGCTGCAGTGACTGCTCAACAACGTCAATCCTACCCGCCAAAGTCTCAGCCGCGGCCATGACTGCTCGAACATGCTGCTCAAGCTGAAGCGACTGCCTATCGAGAAGTGCAACCCGGCGCTCTGCCATCGAACCAGAGGCTATCCAATAGCCAGAGGTCACACTCTCTACTGGTTCCGATTCAAGGGAAACAATTTGCTTCGCTTGAACCTTTGATTCAACGACGGTATGTGCCTCGGACGCTACATCAATGAAAGCTTCACTATCGCTACCGCGTGCTCCTTTCCGCACGATCTCGTTGGCAATTCGGGAGGCCATTAGTTGCTCTTCTTCCGAGGCAGTCGGATTCAACGAGTTATCGGTCGTCTTAGCATACCCGTTATCGTGCTGTTCTGTCGCTAGTACACTCCGCGGAACAAGCAACTCGAGGGATTCATGCGAAGATCGACCCGTGATGCGGTTCAACCTAATAAGCTGAATAACGTTAGATAATATTCCCAGCAATCCACACAGTACCCCACTCCAGGTAAGAATGGTCGAGACAACTAGTAATCCGCCTGACGAACGACTTTGGAGCAGCAGACGTTCCGCACTATCGATCTTTGCTGCGACTTGCTCAAGGCGCGACAAGGCGCGGAGGCGCTGATTCTGTAGATCTTCAAGCATGCGTCCATCGGCAAGGAGTCTATCGACTAGATCGCCTCGCTCTGCAGGAAGAAGGAATAAGACATCTCTCCATGCCTGAGCTGTCGTTTTTCGGCGCGATTCCACTGTAGCAGAGATCAGATTCTCTCCCAGTGCCATGGTAGCTTGCTGCAGGGATGTTAACCCCGAGGAAGCACTACGTGAGTTGCGCAAGGCACCCGCAGCATTGACATAGTCATCAAGAAGCCCCCCCACTCGCTTTAGCGCTGGTCCATCGACTGATTCGGGGGGCTTTATTGCTAGTTTTAAGCTATGCGCTCGCTCAACCTGCCCTGCGCTCGCAGACAACCTCTCAAATCCTTGTTGCATACCGACGATTACAGTAAGCTCTTTTGTGGGTAGCGAGATTTCGCCTATGCGACCGGCATCTACTTGAGCCTTAGCCTTAACCTCAACTTCCTTCATCCTTTCAACGAGACCACCTACAAACCCTGGGTCTAAGGCCCGTGGTGATTCAAGTATTTTCCGAAGCTGATGAACAGACGATGCTAAATCTCCGAGTTCAACGCGTTGCTGAAATCCCTGCTCTAAATTGGCCGTAAATTCACGTTCGAAGCGATCACCAAGGTAAATACAAACGACCATACCCATAGAAAGAACTAAAACCAGCCCGTAACGAACAAAGAACGGGCCAAGCGGGCTGACAAGGCTCCGCCCCTTTTCAAGAGCGCGCATCATTACCGCTGGTCTAGGGACATTTCGAGACTCCTGCGCTGAAGTCTTTTGATATGTTGCAATTTAGACTGGGAAACTGGTCCTTTAATATCGTCTGCAAGCACGCCGACCCTAGAAAGGCCAAGTTCTTCCTTTAGAACCAAAAGCCAACTGCCATTAACGTTTACCTCCTCAAAATCGACGAAAACCTGGCTCGCATCGAGTATCCAGACCATCCAACCTGCGACGTGTGAGTATCCTTTTACATCGCCTCGGCCTATCCAGGGGTCGCACCGTGTGTTAGCAACCACACGTTCCAACATTTTTAGCGGTATTGCGTAGCGCCTTCCGTCAAAGCTTACAAGCATGTAGCGATCACTGGTATCAGGCGTTTGCACCGTCCGTAGTCCTTGATGCATTTATGCTTTCTGATGGTTGTAAAGCACCGGCATTTTGGCCGTTAGGATTATCTGGACTTGACGCAGAAGCATCCTGCGACGTTTCAAGGTCGGCACGTTGAACAGTTGGGTCAGCACTACTACTTGCAGCCGCCAATTGCTCACCCTGCCGGGGCACAAGAATTTCCGCCTCAGTCGCCGTGGTACCCTGAGCCATAACAGCGAGGCCCCCTAAGGGCGAATCCGCAGTCGCGGATATATCAATTTCAGCAGTCAATTCAGAACTCGCGTGAGGCTGAGCTGACTCCTGCAAAGAACTCCCGGTATGTATCCCAGACTCGTCCGAAACGCTTGTTTCGGAACCGATTTCTTGCGCCAGTCCCTCTGATCCGCCAGACTGATGTCCATTTGCTTCCGATTGTGCCGATACCCTCGAATCGGAATTCGACTCGTCCAACAAGGCATCCTGATCCTCGAATCCGTTCTCGTTGGCTTTTTCATCTTCTGAATCGCTCGAAAGCGCAACGCGGGCTGCAAGCTCAGCAAGCGACAAACCAGCCGATGCGGCAACGCCTGCCGCTACTGCAGAACTCATAACGGATCCTCGAATCCCGGTCTCTCGACCCTCATCCCTCGCCGGCTCACTTGACCGCGTCGAAACGGCAGCACCCTGTCGCGCGCTTGCGCGTCCGGCAGCAGACAGATCTCGCCCGGAAGCACTCATGGCAGCCTGCGCATGGGCAAGTTGATCCATTTGCGAACGCAAGCCTTGAAACTGCGCTCTCATTGCGCCGATGCCTTGCTCGCTCAGGTGCTTATTAAGTTGAAGCGCTGAGGCAAGCGCTGCAATACCCGCAATAAGCGCTGCTAAGAGTAGAGCGCCAATTTTCACAAAGCCAGCTTGTAAATTCGCCTGCATAGTCTCGAGGACAGCACCGTGGTGTGCGAGCGCCTTGCTGAATTTACTGTGGTGATCGGCAAGGATTTGCTCGGTCTTCAGCCACATCGGGTCTGAAGGTTTCAAATCGGCCTGCTCGACCCCGCGTTTGACCAAATTGCCACCTAAAAGTGCCAAGCTTGTTGCATAGGCTAGGCGCTCAT